>CAYTGT010000279.1:0-1077 GCA_964437405.1 uncultured Alistipes sp. | reverse complement strand
ATATCCTCCTTGATAGCCTCTACATACTCCATATCCTCTTTGGTCGGATTGGTATCATCGAATCGAAGGTTACATACACCACCATATCGAGCTGCTACACCAAAATCCAAGCAAATTGCTTTGGCATGGCCGATGTGGAGGTATCCGTTTGGCTCAGGTGGGAAACGTGTCTGAACACGATTTGCACCCTTTGCAATAGACTCTTCTATTACCTCCTCCACGAAGTTGAGTCTCTCTTTAGGCTCGTTTGTCTCGATGTTAGTCATAAATAAATTCTGAATTTATGTTATTATTTCTTTTTAGTCAATCCTATATCCTTAAGCAACTTTACCGATAGCTGCACGACCTGTTTTGTGCCCCATTTGTAGCCATCGTACTGCATCGCTATGTAGGTGTTCACATTCACCGTACGGTTGAAGAAAGCGCCCGCATAACCGATTTTGGTCGAGTTATAGACTCCACCCTCGGTGCCGAAGAAGCGCTCGCCAGCGTAAAGGTCCGAGCCATATCCCGACTCAAAACCTGCGTGCTGAGAAGTGGAGTAGTAGGGTTGTAGGTTGTCGCCAACGTACAACTCCTCATCAAGATATACTCCCCATTTCGAGATCTTAGCCTGTAACATTGCACCTTTGGGTGAACGCATCTTTTCTCCTGTGCCACGATCTCGCTGAAGTGTGTGGATATAATGGAACTTCAAGTCGAAATCGAAGTAAGCATTGAATCTTGCGCCGACAAATGGGTCTAAAATAATGTTGTCAACCACGCCGTCATGTATCTGCTCGCTACCAGCATAGTGAAACATCTGGAAGGCGTAACCAGCGTAGAATCGTTTATGATAGTTGTCTAAGTAGTAGCGTCCCGATGAGAGTATACGGAATTTTTCGCGTGCTTCTGCGCTGAACATTCCGCACCAATCGAGCGAGAGCTCCACGTGACCTCTTTGACCTCGATATTGCCCCATCAAACCCTGTACGCGGTTATCATAAAAGCGTGTCGAGTCGCTCAGAAATAGATCGGAATAGTCTCCGATCATCTCCTCGCGTGAGAAAACACCTGCATACGCCGAAACATTCTCAC
>CAYTGT010000278.1:0-1142 GCA_964437405.1 uncultured Alistipes sp. | reverse complement strand
ATAAAAATCAACCGATTGCCCCGATTTTATGTACTAATTTTGACCAATAAGCCCAAAATTGAGCATAAGCTGTAGATATAGACATCAACAGCACAATGATAATAGCAAAGAGTTTGTGTTTCATAAAATAACGTAATTTGTAATAGTACGGTAACTGAGGTTTATTGCTAAGACAGATACCAAAATCACCTTTTACGCAACCTATGTGCTACAAGGCAAAGTTCAGATAATACGGCTGTTTTGAAGCTGTACGATGGAGATAAAACCGCAGCATACTAAAGGTATGTGAGGATTTTATCTCCGAGACAGAAGCCAAAATAGCCCATTAGATGGACTTTACTCCAATGACTCTAACATACGCTTCAATACCACTGTCGCCGAAATCTCACGATTAGCAGCCTCTGGAATAACCAACGAACGTGGAGACTCGATCACATCATCGGTCACAATCATATTGCGGCGTACAGGCAAGCAGTGCATAAAATGTGCGTTGTTTGTGACCGCCATCTGACGCTCACTTACAGTCCAACTCATATCCTTAGATAGCACCTTGCCGTAATCCTCTTGGCGAGTAACGCCTGGGCAACTCCAATTCTTGGCATAGATGAAATCTGCACCCTCAAAAGCCTTCATCTGGTCGTACTCAACCTTCGCATCGCCAACAAACTGAGGATCCAACTCATAACCCTCTGGATGTGTCACCACAAAATCAACATCCGCAGCATTCATCCACTCGGCAAAAGAGTTTGGCACAGCCTGAGGCAGAGCCTTAGGGTGTGGAGCCCATGTCAAGACCACCTTCGGGCGCTTACGCTCCTTATACTCCTCGATAGTGATCAGGTCGGCAAACGACTGCAAAGGGTGCACCGTAGCACTCTCCATGAAGAATACAGGCTTGCCTGAATATTGGATAAACTGATTGAGAATCTTCTCGTTATAATCGTCCTCTCGGCTCTCAAATGTAGCAAACGAACGCACACCAATCAGATCGCAATAGCTCGCCATCACAGGGATAGCCTCATACAGAGGCTCGCTCTTGTCTCCATCCATCCCCACCCCACGCTCAGTCTCCACCTTCCATGCGCCTTGGTTCACCTCCAACTCGATGACGTTCTTACCCAATTTCATAGCTGCCTTTTGAG
>CAYTGT010000277.1:0-1295 GCA_964437405.1 uncultured Alistipes sp. | reverse complement strand
GGCGCATAACCCCACAATTCGCGGCGCACCTTCAAATGTAGGTATTCACTTCCAGCTTCGACTAATCTGTCGCAAAGACTCTGTAAAAGCAACGATTCATAGTCACGACCCTCATCCTTCAACCATTCGAGTCGAGCGAGCAACGCTTGTGATATTGTTATCGCGAAGACTCCGATATGGTCGCCCGATCCTTCAGGGGCTATAAAGTCCGTAAGCGATAATGCTACACCCTCGTGAGCAACTTTTTGACGAGGTGTCGGTATCGCAATATCATGCTTCACGCCGCAACTCTGGCATTGTGGCTCGCATGAGATTATAATCTTTTCTCCATCTCCCGAAGCAGGGTAGAATCCTACGCGGGCAACGAGGTGTTCATTTCGACCGATCGAGTCGAGTAGTTGTTCAGCCTCTTGGCGTATCTTTTCTGCCTCAGCAGAACCCTCTGCAACACGCCATAGGTTGTAGAAGTGTCGCCAATTTATGTATGGTCTTACATCTTTGATCGTAATATCAGAGAATGTGCGTGTGCCGATGAAAGTTGGAGTTGTGAAACTCTCTTTGCTCCAATCTATCTTTAGCGGAGAGTTATTATCATGACTTTTAGGGCTTTGATACTCCTCTCGTAATCGAGTTTGTTCTGCTTTGTGTTCGGTTATAATCTGCTCGCGATCAGCGCTTAAAAGTTGCATGGCCAAAATTGGATTTTGAGCCGCATCCTTGACATGGAATATTGCGCCGTCATACAGCGGAGCAATCTTCAACGCAGTATGTAGAGCCGAAGTGGTAGCACCTCCAATAAAGAGAGGCTTATCCACTCCTGCAGCCTTGAGCATTGTGGCCACATGACACATCTCTTCAAGCGAAGGCGTGATCAAACCGCTTAATCCGATAAAATCAACATCTCGCTTGATAGCCTCCTCGACAATTTTTTCGGCTGAGACCATCACTCCGAGATCAATAACCTCAAAATTGTTACAAGCAAGGATTACAGCCGTAATGTTCTTTCCAATATCATGCACATCGCCCTTTACTGTTGCCAATAGGTATCGACCAACCTTTCGTGCCGAGGCTGAATTGACCTCGTTCTGCTCCAAATATGGTTGCAAAATCTCGACTGCATGCTTCATCGTACGAGCACTCTTAACCACTTGAGGCAAGAACATCTTTCCCTCGCCGAAGAGTTCTCCGACAGTTGACATTCCCTGCATTAGTGGTCCTTCGATAATTGCCGCCGCCGAAGAATATTGCTTAAGAGCCTCCTCTATGTCATCTTTTAAAAACTCCTCCTCGCCATG
>CAYTGT010000276.1:0-1334 GCA_964437405.1 uncultured Alistipes sp. | reverse complement strand
AGTTTGTGACAAATCCACTGCCGGGCATAGGCGATTCAATAATCGAGGCAAAGCCCGTGAGATATCAACTTCCTGGGTCGCAAATTTTGGCAGATGCTACCATCGCGCAGTTGGATGATTACGATGTAACACTTTGGGAGAAGCATGGCGTTTGCGCCGTTGGGCCAAATATCATGGAGGCATTTGATCAAGTGGATGTGCTTAACAAATCGGCACAGATCTACATCTCGGCTAAGAATATGGGATTCGAGCCCGATGGTATGACTCTTGAACAGATGCAGGAGATGACCAAAGCATTCGGCTTGCCGAAGTAATTTTGCGTTAGACTATGATAAAATAGGTTGTCAGCCATGTGCCGACAACCTATTTTCTGTTTCTTACACTACTCGCCCTGTTTGATCTCCTCAAGGAGTGCAGAGCATCCATCTTCTAACATATCCAACACGAGTTCAAAACCCTCGCGACCCTCGTAATATGGATCGGGAACGTATGTGCGATCGGGATAGTTGCGGGTGTACTCCACAAAACGATGCACCTTCTCTAAATACTTACGTTCGGGAGCCATACGACAGACATTTTCGTAGTTCATGTCGTCCATAACGATGATTCTGTCGAAATCATAAAAATCATCCTCGCGGAACTTGCGTGAACGGTGCGTGAGATTATAACCTCGGCGCAATGCGGCACTGCGCATACGATGATCGGGCAATTCGCCCGCATGACCACCATAAGTGCCTGCCGAATCTATCTCGACACGATCTCCGACTCCTTGAGCCTTGACAAAATGTTGCATTATACCATCAGCCGCAGGCGAGCGACAAATGTTCCCGAGGCACACGAAAAGGATCTTTTGTTTCATAGTGTACTGAATTTACAAGTGCAAATATAATGATAAATTTTATTCTGCATAGAGCCTCGCTGAGCGATTGGCTTATTTTTTGAAAGTTGTATGGGTATGGAAAAGAATACAAAACAAATTCAACATTCGCCGAAGAGTTGCTCGGCAGGGATTCTCTTTTTGAGGATTTTTATAGGTGCCGTAATGTTGCTACACATTATTGGTAAGATGCAGACGTACGACAATTTGGTCTTAACCTACAACAATTTCCTGGGTCTAAATTCGGCCACATCGCTAATTCTTTCGATAGTTGTGGAGGGAGTATTGGCAGTAATGATCATCATCGGTACGGCGACACGCCTCGCCGCAATGTTGATGATCGTTGCAACGTGTATTACTCTTATCGAATCTATTTTAACAGGAAGCATCACGATGATGGCTACAAAAATCGAATTTCTCTATCTCGGCATCTACTTGACACTTGCCATCTCGGGAG
>CAYTGT010000275.1:0-1371 GCA_964437405.1 uncultured Alistipes sp. | reverse complement strand
GCTGAGAAGGGTATCAAGCCTAACGAGATGTTGCGTTACGATGTTCAGATTGTGGAGGTCAAGCAACGCCGCAGATAGGCCGCAGATAAAGTGAAGCAAACAAATTTTACAAACAAAAATAGAATTAAAAAGATGAAAAAATTAATTTACGGAGTAGCTGCTATCGCATTTGCAGCTATGATGGTGGCTTGCGGCGGCAATGCTACCAATGGAATTGTAAAGGGCAGCAAGTCAAAGATGGATAGCCTCTCATACGCTATGGGTGTAAATATCGCGACTGATATCTCTGCAAATATGCCTGAGATGAAGTTCGATTGGGCTGTTTTGGCTGCCGAGGCTGAGAAGGCTTTGTTCACAACTGTTAAGGAGGGTGAGGAGGATAAGGCTCACGAGGCAGCAATCGAGGTATTGCAGTCTTTCTTCTCTCAGCAGCGTCCTGCACGTATGAACCAATTTATGACCGAGGCTCGCGCTAAGGATTCTTTGGCAATGCCAAACTTTGCAGAGTATGATATCTTTGCAGGTGACGAGGCTGAGCGTAAGAGTGTTTCAGAGGCTTATGGTTGCGATTTGGGAACAAACTTGCGTAGCTCAAACATCCCAATGCAGACAGTTTGGTTTGTTAAGGGTTTGAACGATGTTGCAGCTTCTCAGGCTACAATCACTAATGACAAGGCTATGGAGTTGATCCAGACTTACTTCACTGTAACTCTTCCAAATCAGAACGCTGAGGCTTCACGTAAGTGGTTGGCTCAGATTGAGAAGCAGAACGGTGTTAAGAAGACTGAGAGCGGCTTGCTCTATCGTATTGACCGTGCTGGTGACGAGACTTTGAAGCCAACAGCAACAGATATCGTAAAGGTTGACTATGAGGGTAAGTTGCGTACAGGTAAGGTTTTCGATTCTTCGTATGAGCGTGGCGAGGCTATCGAGTTCCCACTCAACGGTGTTATCCCAGGTTGGACAGAGGGTGTTCAGCTTGTAGGTAAGGGCGGCCAGATCACATTGTGGATTCCATCTCAGTTGGCATACGGTGAGCGTGGTGCAGGTGGTGACATCGGCCCTAACGAGGCTTTGGAGTTCAAGGTAGAGTTGCACGAGATCAAGGCTCCAGCTGCTCCAGCCGCTCCAGCCCCAGAGCAGAAGTAATAGGACATATAATATAATAAGAGTAAAGCCCAAAAGTTTAACGACTTTTGGGCTTTGCTTTGTTTTAGATGTTTGATCTAAATACTTATACGAGTCTAATTCTTAAGGAAAAGACGCTGTAATATGAATCTATCTCAATTTTATTTGAAGTGGGTTTTCTAACTCGGCTGTGCGGCGTTTTACTCCAGTAGCCCACGTCTGACCACCTTCAACTCCAGCATG
>CAYTGT010000274.1:0-1412 GCA_964437405.1 uncultured Alistipes sp. | reverse complement strand
ACCTCTCACACGCCGATGTCGGAGTAGATTCGGGGAAAACTTTCCGATGCAAAAGTCAACTAAATTTTCTATTTCGCAAAATTTATGTGGCTAAGGCCCTGCAAGTGTTGCGAATAAGCGAGTTGCAGGGATAAAATCGTGCATTTTGTGGCGAAAATACCCCTTAAAATGGTCTTTTATGAGCATCCGAGGCAATGTCGCTAATCACCGCACGTTAAAAAAATATGCAACAAAACTGAGCAAATCGACAAAATTTGCTAATTTTGCATGGTGAAATAAAACATTAAATTAGCCAAATAAAACACTCGGCAAAGATAAAAAGAATTTTTGGTAATAAAATCATTCTTACTCAATTAATAAATAAATACCATTAAGGAGCCGCTTGCGGTGACCAAGCCCCTGCCTGAGGCGGGAATTGGGAGGGGTGGGTCAGATTTGCAAATGCGCCTATAGCCGCAAGGAATGCCGACATAAGCATAAAAACCTATTTTATTTAAGAAACATATTATTAGCACCAAGATTTATGGCAAAAATATATATTCCCACATTCGGGGAGGAGGTTGGAAATACGATTTCTCACGGCGTGATGAGCATCCTCATGTTATTGGCGTTGCCCTTTGCGGCGGTCTGGAGTTACACCCGTAGCGGAGCAGATGTGCTACACACGGTCGGTGTATGTATATTCTGTGTGAGTTTGTTTTTGATGTTCCTGATATCTACATTGTATCACTCGATGTTGCACGACACTCGCCACAAGGAGGTTTTTCACATCCTCGACCATATATTTATATACTTCGCCATCGCGGGTAGCTACACTCCCGTAGCGCTCTCTGTCATCGGTGGATGGCAGGGATGGTTGATATTTATTCTGCAATGGGCGATGGTATTGTTTGGGATATTCTACAAGTCGCTCAGCCGCCGTTCGATCCCTGCGGTGAGCCTTACTATATATATGGTAATGGGTTGGACAGTGGTATTTTTCTTTCCACTCTTTCTCAAGCATGCTTCGTGGGAGTTTATCTCGCTGATTGCGTTGGGAGGATTGTTCTACACCATCGGAGCGGTATTTTATGCGATGAAGGCGTTTCGTCATCACCATTTAGTGTGGCACCTGCTGATCAACTTAGCTGCCATATCGCACTATGTGGCCATAGTGTTTTTTATGTAGTTTTGATAATGAACTAAACAAGGCCATTAAGCATGTCACTCCACCGCAGGCGTAACGCCTGATTTATAAGTGGGAGAGTAATATTGCTTATGACCGTCTTTAGAAAGGGTTGCACGGCTTCATAAAACACCCGTAACGGGTGCGTCACTCCACCGAGCGCATGCGAGGATTGGAGTCTCTAAAGGAGAAAATCAGTATAGAGATGCCAATCATCACTCGTAAAACTCGTGATGTGGCATGACTT
>CAYTGT010000273.1:0-1521 GCA_964437405.1 uncultured Alistipes sp. | reverse complement strand
ACTGATGCAGCATAACGACAATATAGCTAAAATTATGGTTGTCAATCTTTTCATGTTCGGGGTATTTAATTAGTCACTAATTTACTCTAAAACCTTGAATCCCAACGATTCAACCGCATCTCGTATTGCCTTCTCGTCAATCTCTTTGTTTGCCTCAGCGATAATTATAGCTCGTTTGTTAGCTAATTCCACCTTAGCACTCTCCACATTTGGCAATGACGCAAGAGCCTTCTCGACATTTGCCGCACAGTGGTTACATCTCATTCCCTCGATATGGATAACTCTTTCGCTAATTGACGTTGTTGTATCTGCTTCACATGAAACTTGTTCTGCTGTGTGATAGTCGCTTTGGCAAGAACATTTCTCAGCGCTGAGAGTCTGTTTTTTATCGTGATCAGCGTGATTATCAGCATGACAAGAACAGCTCTCACCTCTCTGTTTTGCTCTCAGTTTCTGATACATAGCATTTGCTAATAATACTGCTAACGCAATTGTACTCAGGGTGTTAAAGTCGAGTAGGGTAGAGTGGTGATGACATGTCTCAACAGCCGTGTTGATAAGTTTTGGAGCAAACCACTCATAAGGCAACAAATAATCTATCGCAAGACCGAAACCCACTGCTCCGAATATGATTGAGAGCAGATATATCAGTAGCGTTTTACGACCTAACACCTTGCCGATAACCAACATTGAAGCCACGTTTACGGCAGGCCCAGCCATCAATAACACCAACGCTGTGCCTGGACTCAACCCCTTGAGCATCAGTGCAACAGCAATCGGAATTGATCCTGTCGCGCAGAGATACATCGGTATTGCAAATAGCAATACGATCAGCATGCTGAGCAGCGAATTATGGCTAAAGAGCTCGAAGAAACTATCAGGCACCACAACCGTAATCACACCCGCCACCAACAAGCCGAGTATCAACCACTTACCAATATCCTGCATCATCTCCACGAAACCATATCTCAGTGCGATAGCTATCTTTTCCCAAAATCCAGCAACTCGCTTCTCCTCTGTTGGATGGTTCTCGCTGTTGCTGACAGAATCCTCACTTAGCAGCGAGTTTGCCATCGTTCCGCCTAACAATGCTGTGCATAATGCTGCTATGGGACGTAATACGGCGAACGGTAGACCCAATAGTGAATATGTTGCGATGATTGAATCCACGCCCGTTTGAGGTGTAGCTATCAGGAATGATAATGTAGCACCCTTTGACGCGCCCTCCCTGCGCATCGACATCGCTGTTGGGATCACGCCGCATGAACAGAGGGGTAGGGGGATACCTATCATTGCCGCCCAAAATGTAGAACGGAAGTTGTTTTGCGACAGATGTTTGTGATATAATCTTGCGGGTATGAATGCGTGCATTAAGCCAGCTAACAAAAATCCCAACAACAGATATGGCGCCATCGAAGTTACTAAATGTACGATTTGTTGCATAGTCTTTAATATTAAATGGTATACGCTTGTTATTTATACAACAAAGATACAACAAAGAAACGAAAGTGAGTGCGAAAC
>CAYTGT010000272.1:0-1609 GCA_964437405.1 uncultured Alistipes sp. | reverse complement strand
GTTCCAGAAGATATCCTCAAGATGCTTGAGCAGAAACCTATCATGCTCCCAGCTTGGGATCCTATGTTTGCTCCAGAGGAGTAGTCAGAGGTTGAAAGATAAACGAATGGCTGTCAAGGTTCGCCCTGACAGCCATTTTTATTGAATCTCTACTTCTTAATAAATTTCTTTGCAAGCCATTTTCTCACAGGCTCATCGTAGAGCTTAAGTATGGCGTATGCCAATACGATGACACCCACAATCAACACCACAACCACAGGCCAAACCTCCTTGATTGTCGGACACTGAGGTTTCTGCATCATCCAATAGTAGAACAGATACATGAAAGGGTAGTGGATGATATAGACAGGATATGAGATGTCGCCCAAAAATTTGCAGATCTTTGTCGAAGCCACATCTGTTGTCTTGCCCGAAGCACCAAGCCAAACCAATGCGGGGAATACAATCATGATGCAGAACATCTCATATAGACCGTTGAGGTATTGTCCCTCCAAATATGGTACCGAGAATAGCGCAAAAAGTATCGCTGAGCAGATCCATAATGCGCCCTTAATCTTTACAGGACGAAATCCGCGAGCCAAGACCATACCCAATGTGAATGGGAATAACATTCGCAACATTCCACCAATGAAATTAACCTTGTCGATAGTCCAACCTACGCCGATCATGCCATATCCCGAAACGTCCATTATCGCAAAATAGGCAAATGCTACACCGAGCAATGCAGTCAAACATTTCAGAGCCTTTGTCGAGAGTCTGCGTATGAAAAACGCATAGAGAATGTTGCCGATATACTCGAAAAATAGCGACCAACTTGGGCCGTTGAGAGGGAACATCTCGCTGTTACCTCTCACCTCATATCTTGCCCCTGGCAGAGCAGGGATAAAGAACATTGTGAGCAACATCGCCAACATAACCCAGCCAAATGGGGTTTGTGTGCCATCCCACTTAGTTGATCCTTGAATGAGGAATGTTGTCACACCAATAACGGTTGCAAAAATCAACATCGGATGCAGACGTATCAATCGGCGAGTGAAAAACTCCTTCATGCCCATTTTCCCCCAACGGTCATCGTAAGCGTAACTGATAACGAATCCCGATAGCATAAAGAAGAAGTCGACTGCCAAGTAACCGTGATTGATAGTCTCAATTAGTCCTCCGCCTACAAAAGCGAATCCCTCCCAGACGTGATACCATATCACCAGCAGTGCCGCCACACCGCGTAATCCGTCAAGTAGCTCGTAGTGGGGTTTTGAGTCGGCAAACATCGCCGAAGTAGTAGTTTTATGTGTGTTCTTCATTTTAGTATATTGTTTGGGGCAAATGTACAAATATATTTCCTAATCAATAAGGTACTTAGCGTATATATTTGCAATAATTTGTCTCTGTTGGGTTTTGTGCGTATATTTACATATCCATAAATCATCAATTCATTATGACTACAACGCAACAAGGTAGTAGAACCTACTTATTTTCAATCGTATTGGTTGCCGTATTGGGCGGCCTGCTCTTTGGATACGATACGGCTGTTATTTCGGGCGCAGAGAAGGGCTTGCAAGCGTTTTTTATGGGCGCTGATTTCGAGTACACCGATTTTCTGCATGGTATC
>CAYTGT010000271.1:0-1704 GCA_964437405.1 uncultured Alistipes sp. | reverse complement strand
AGGAGTCAACTACTGTACCAGATACAACGCGAGTACCTTTCGCCTGCTGAGCTTCCTAAATAAATATATAAAATGTATAAAAATAGGGCGCAGACTGAGTAGTCAACGCCCTAAAATTGATAAAAAGTAAGATAACCTATTTACGTGCCTCCTTAGCCTCGATACACTCCGTAGCATGAGGAACTCGCATCAGGCGCTCCTTGGGGATCAGTTTGCCCGTAGTCTTGCAGATGCCATACGTCTTATTCTCGATGCGAATAAGAGCCATCTCTAGATTACGGATAAACTTCATCTGGTGCGCCGCCAAACGGCTCACCTCCTCCTTTGAGAGTGTTGCCGCACCCTCCTCCAAAACCTTATAGGTTGGAGAGGTGTCCTCGGTGTCGTTACCGTCAGAGTGTGTGATGTTCGAGCGCAGAAGCTCGTAATCAGCCTTAGCCTGCTCAAGTTTTTTCAGGATCAACTGCTTAAATTCGGCCAAGTCATTATCTCCGTATCTTACACTTTCAGTTGCCATAGTAGTAAATATTTTAAGGTTCTAATGTAAAGATAATACAATTTTTATTATTTGCAAAATCTTTCCACTAAAACATCCGCAATACTTACATTTATAGTTTTGTCACCGCGATGCGCAAAGGCTCCTCGTCAACCTCCGAATCAACGACCACAGCGCCTTGTGGCTCAGCCGCGCCGCGCACCTCTGTTGCCAAAGTCTGCGAAGCGATGTAGTCTGCAAAGTTTGCGATTGCACCTGCCACCAATGGCTTTTGCTCGATCTCGATGCCGATCTTGTCGGTCACCTCGAAGCCCGAATCCTTACGGATGTTCTGGATACGATTGATCAACTCGCGTGCCACACCCTCTTCGCGCAACTCATCAGTTACGGTGATGTCGAGTGCTACGGTGAGTTTACCCTCCGAAGCAACCAACCAGCCTGGCATATCCTCCGATGTGATCTCGAAGTCGGCTGGTGTCACCGTGATCTGCTCGCCCGCCAAATCCAATGTTGTCTGCTCGGC
This sequence comes from uncultured Alistipes sp., assembly GCA_964437405.1. Classification (GTDB taxonomy): domain Bacteria; phylum Bacteroidota; class Bacteroidia; order Bacteroidales; family Rikenellaceae; genus Alistipes. The sequence goes on along the minus strand of CAYTGT010000271.1, from coordinate 685 downwards.
GCTCTCAATAGCGGTGATCTGCTCCTGAGAGAATGTTGCAGCCAAAGCCGCCATCTGCTTTGCATATTTAGGATAACGCTGGCAGAAGTACTTGAAGTTGAGCTTGATACGCTTTGTGATTACGCCTGTTGTGTCGCTCAAAAGCTCAATATCCTTGATATTTACCTCGCCCATGATCAAGCCCTTGACAGCCTCGATATGGCGTGCCATATCCTGATCCAAGATAGGGATCAAGATCTTTGTCAATGGCTGACGCACCTTGATGTTGACCTTGCGGCGCAAAGCCAAAACCATAGAAGATACCTTCTGAGCGATATCCATTGTCTGCTCCAAATCGTTATTGATCAGAGCCTCATCAGCTACAGGGAACTGCGCCAAGTGTACCGATGAGTCGCTGTGACGCTGGCTCAGAACATTCAAGTCGCAGAAGATACGCTCCGATATAAATGGTGCAAATGGTGCTGAGAGTTTCACGACAGTCTCCAAACATGTATAAAGAGTCTGGAATGCTGAGAGCTTATCCTCAGTCATGCCGCCACCCCAGAAACGCTTGCGGTTAAGGCGAACATACCAGTTCGAGAGATTCTCGTTCACAAACTCCTGGATAGCACGTGCCGCAGGTGTAGGATCGTAGTCGTTCAGGTAGCAAGTGACATCCTTGACCAAAGTGTTGAGTACCGAAATG
>CAYTGT010000270.1:0-1758 GCA_964437405.1 uncultured Alistipes sp. | reverse complement strand
ACACCAGTGCCGCCATCATTATTTTCCCTCATTCGTTAGATTTTTCCAGAGATAAATGCTATTTTTGCACCTCAACATAACTTAATGTAGCCGATATGATAAAATATGATATAACCACTCTGAGTAACGGACTGACGGTGGTGGCTAACCGCGACAGAGCATCGCAAATGGCGGCTGTCAACCTTCTTTACAAGGTTGGCGCACGTAACGAACATCCTGAGCGCACAGGTCTTGCACATCTGTTCGAGCACTTAATGTTTCGCGGCACTCATCAAGTGCCTGACTTTGACACTCCTGTGCAGATGGCTTGCGGCGAAAACAACGCCTTTACGAACAACGATTATACCGATTTTTACATCACTCTGCCTCGCGAAAATATCGAGACTGCATTTTGGCTTGAGAGCGATCGCATGACGGGGCTTAATCTCTCTCAGGAGGCCTGCCGAATTGAGAAACGAGTGGTGATCGAGGAGTTTCGCCAGCGCTATCTCAACCAACCTTATGGTGACCAGAATATGTTACTCCGAGCTATGGTCTACAAGACTCACCCATACCGCTGGGCGACAATCGGCATCAGCCCCGACCATATTGAGAATGCCTCGATAGAGGAGATTCACGACTTCTACCACCGCTTTTATCACCCATCCAACGCCATACTTTCGGTTTCGGGCGACATTGCGAGCGAGCAGGTATTCGAGATGGCAGAAAAGTGGTTCGGCAAAATCGAGGATCACGTCTACGACATCACCCCTACTGCCAAAGAACCTATGCAAACAACAGCTCGCCGAGAAGTTGTCGAGCGCGATGTACCTGCAACCAATATCACCATCGCTTTCCACATGGGCAACCGTCTCTCAAAAGATTTCTTCTTGGGAGATATTACATCCGACCTGCTTGCGGGCGGCGACTCGGCAAGACTCTACGACAGATTGATCAAACAAAAGGCTCTGTTCGCTACGGTCAATGCCTACATTTCTGGCGATCTTGATGAAGGGATGTTTATCTTCACCTGCCAGCTACTCCCCACAACTTCGGAAGAGCAGGCTGAGCAAGCTATATGGCACGAAATTGAGGAGCTTCAGCATGGCAATATCTCAGACTATGAATTAGAAAAGGTGAAGAATAAATTTGAAGCCAATACCCTCTTCGGCGAGATTAACGTGATGAACAAAGCTATGAATTTGGGTTACTACTCCATGATTGGCGACATGAGTCTGATAAACCGCGAGGTCGATATATATCGTTCTCTCACAAAGGAGGATATTGCCCTCTTCTCGCAGCAAACCTTCCGCCCTGAGAACTCATCAACACTCATTTACCGTGCAAAGTCAATGTAATATGCAACAGCCAGAGCTTACCATACCGACAAGTATCGAAGTCCCACTCTCACGCTGCCACAAAAGCGGCAATGGTGTGGATATACACATAATAGACACCCCCGATTATGAGGTGGTCCGAGTCTCGTTTGTCTTTCATGCAGGGACTCGTAGCCAAAACCACCCATTTGTAGCCTCAGCCACAGCCAATATGTTGGCCGAAGGTAGCGCAGAATATACATCACAACAGTTGGCCGAGCGATTGGACTACTACGGCTCGTACTTCGATGTAAATATCGACCGCGACTACGCCTACATTACATTCTGTTCGCTGAAAAAGTTTTTTCCTCAGACGGCAGAGGTTATCGAGCAGATAATCCTTCACCCCGTATTCCCCGAAAAGGAGGTTGCGACCTATTGCGCCAAGCGCCGTCAGCAACTT
>CAYTGT010000269.1:0-1805 GCA_964437405.1 uncultured Alistipes sp. | reverse complement strand
CATGAAAAGATTGACAACCATAATTTTAGCTATATTGTCGTTATGCTGCATCAGTTCTGCGGCTGCTGAAGTAAGAGTAAAAACAGTATACAAAAACTTCAATACCGCAAATCAGGGAATCATGCGCGAATACAAGCTCTATCTTCCAAAAGGTATGAAGAAAAATGCACCGCTGATATTCGTTCTGCATGGATACGGAGGTAGCTACAACCTCGACCATATAGGCTTCAACGAATTGGCTGAGCAGTATGGCATCGCAATTTGCTATCCACAAGGATCGAAAGATAAGCGCGGAAAGAATTGTTGGAATGTGGGCTACCCATTTCAAGATACAATGGAGGTGGATGATGTGAAATTTTTATGCGACTTGGCGCGCCAACTCCAAAAGCAATATGGTTTGAGCCGCAAAAACACCTTCTGCACAGGAATGTCGAACGGCGGCGAGATGTGTTATCTATTGGCTTACGCCTCACAAAAGGTATTTACGGCGGTGGCTCCTGTTGCGGGTTTGACAATGGCGTGGATGCCCGAAAGTTATCCTGAACCACGCGCAATTCCACTCTTTGAGATTCACGGCACAGAGGATCGCACTTCGGAATGGACTGGCGACCTAAAGAACAAAGGCGGTTGGGGCGCATATATCGCAGTACCCGATGCTATCGACTTTTGGGTCAAACGAAACAATTGCACAGAGCATAAGCAGACTACCCTACCGATGAAGAACGATAAGGCAAACCAAGTCATCGCTCACGAATATTTCAATAAAAAGGGACATTTGAGTCTGCAATTATATGAAATTCGTGGGGGCAAACACACTTGGGGCAATAAAGATATCGACACGCCTGCTGAAATTTGGAAATTCTTTAGTAACTTTGTACGCTAAAGTGGCTATTTTATGAAAATCGCTCAGCTAAAAATATCGACCATCGTGCTATTGTCTATTACGATAGCCATAGGTTATTGCGTTTTGTCGGCAGGCTATGGTGTTGGACATTTGGCTATAAAGGAACAAGAGCAGAGTGTGGAAGAGGCTCGCACGTATGCCAATTCGCATGTGGATGTGATTTATGAGCGAATATGTGGCGGGAATCAAGATTTTCTACATTTGGAGATAGATACCACTTATCATAAAATTGGTAAGCGTAACTACACCTATAAAAGATTGTGTAACCGCGATTTCAGCTTACGTGAGTACGATGGTGAATATCGCGACTGCAAGACCGCTTACGCAAAGTGCTTTATCACAGGAGACGGAGCATACGCATGGGAAAAGAGTTATGCGAGCAAAGGCAAAAGTAGTGGCGGGAATGGTAATACGACCAACTATATGCAGATTGCGGCTTATAAATGCTACCCTGCGGTGACAACGATAGCCGATCGTTCTTGGCAGGCGTGGTATACCGACCTTCTGCCACAAGTGGAGCATGGAGCAGAGCCGACAGATGATTACAGAGGGTTGATACTGCACCTGACCGACATCGAAGGCGAATATACCCTACAAGCGAAATATATTAATATTTATATAGGATAACTTTTTAATATCACAGAAACTATGAAGAAACTTATTTCGATTCTTGCTGCAGCAGCTATCGTAGCTACTTCAGCAACATCATGCCAGAAGCCTAACACGCTTACTGCAGCTGAGGAGGCTGAGGGCTGGCAGTTGCTCTTTGACGGTGAGACACTCAACGGTTGGAGAAGCTTTAACGAGAAGGAGCTTAAGGGTGGTTGGACCGTTGTTGACGGTTGCATCCAGGCTTCAGGTGAGGGTGGCGATGCTTCAGGTTACATCGTAACTGACAAGA
>CAYTGT010000268.1:0-1823 GCA_964437405.1 uncultured Alistipes sp. | reverse complement strand
CCCCCACATCGAAGCGTTGCATGACTCGGCGCATAAAATCTTCGCTTGCGACAGGCTCCGACAACTCACCGACAACGCCAAAACCTGCGCCTTCGACATTTGAAGCATCCAAAACCGAGATATTCTCCAATCCCAGCATCTGCGCAACACGCCAACTCATACCATCGTGCGCCGCATCGAGATTAGTGTGTGCTGCATATATCACTATACCGTGACGAATTGCCTGCTCAACACATCGCTCGACATAAGATGCAGAATTAAAACGCTTCAATGGATGGAAAATTATTGGATGGTGTGCCACAATCATGTCACACTTCTCCACTATTGCCTCCTGAATCACCTCTTCGGTAACATCCACCGCAATCAACACGCGGCTGACCTCATCATCCTCGCGACCAACAATCAAACCCGCATTATCATAAGACTCCTGCAACCCTAACGGAGCAAACTCCTCAATCAGAGAGGTTATATTTCGAACCTTCATAAGCTAAAACAATGATTGCTCATAGAATGGGAACAACTCCTTATCCTCCTCGTCCTTCTTCTTGCGGCGAGTGGTACGCTTCTTTGGCTGATCTACCGTAGGTTTCTCCTCAGTGCCATCATCCGAAATCTTCTTTACTACATTGCGGCGCGAACGCTCGGCCTTTGGCTCTGCAAGCTCGGTACTCTGCTCCTCAGATTGAGCGGCATCTTGATTAACACTTTGATTCTCAATATCCGCGCCAATCATATCTTCCACCGTCTCCGACACAACAAGTTCTTCACTGCCCTCGCCCTTCAACTCTTCACGCACCGCAACAAGCGAAGCACGAATACGTTGCAAACGCTCCAGAAGTTCCATATCGCGACTGAGCTCACTACCCGATTTACGCTTCAGCACTTTATTGGCACCCTCCAAAGTCATACCGCGCTCCTTGACCAAATGGTAAATCAATTTCAACTTCTCGACATCCTGCGGAGAGAACATTCGGTTACCTTTCTTATTCTTATGAGGCTTCACGCAGTCGAACTTCGACTCCCAATGACGTATCAGCGAAGGGTTTACATCAAACATCTCCGCAACCTCTCCCATTGAATAATAGAGTTTCTTTTCAGCCATAGATTTATCTGTTGTTTACTTTAATATCCTAAGTGAATTGGGGTACATATTATTTACTCTGTTCCCTACACGTTTCACAAATCCAAGCGGCAAAGAGTCATACTTCACCAAATTGATTCCATCGGCAAATAACGTCGCCGCAAGATCCTGCTTACGCAGAAAACTCAGCATCTCCTCCTCGGTCAACTCACGCCCCTCAACTGCATCTTGATTCAGCCCCACATAGAGAGCCAATGCTGCATCGGGCTTCAGCTTTCCCTTAAAAATCTGACCCATCGCAACGCCAGAATATACCACAGAGAGCAGACTCGAAAGCGAATCAATCACTTCATAATGATCCTTATGACAGCCATAAATCGTATCACCCGCTAAGAAAAAACGCATATTATCAGCCTCTGTAACCCATTTCGACAACTCCTCATGAGACTTTTTATCTAACGTTTGTATCAATTGACGCTTCGCCTTCAGCAATCGGCGTTTGGCGTTTGGCTCACCAGACCTTTTCGCCACAGCCATAAACATTCCTTCGCCAGAGAGATTATGAGGGAAGAATCTGAAAGTCTGAAAACATCCGACCTCACCACACACAACACCCCACTCAGAATCGACCTTAATCGGCGCTACCGACTCTAACTCATCGCCATAAGCCTCCATCATGCGTTCCACTACCCCCTCATCTTCCGAGCGGTTGAAGGTACATGTACTATAAAGTAAGACTCCG
>CAYTGT010000267.1:0-1855 GCA_964437405.1 uncultured Alistipes sp. | reverse complement strand
TGTAACTCCAGAGAGGAATCTTTAATATTTTGTTGCTCGCCGTCTATCGCCCAGCTAATCGTAACTAAAGAATTACTCTGAATATCGGGCGTAAGTATATATTTGCGTCCTACAACCATCTCGAAGATACGATCCTCGCCAATCGCAAAGCTAATTTGAGGTGGGGCGAGCGCAGTTACATCTATACGAATATCGACCGATGAACTACCAGCGCTGTTGGTGGCGGTGAAGGTGAGTAGATACGTCCCCTCCTGCTCGGCCACAAATTGATATTTCAGTGTTGTGGCTATCTGTACACCCTGCATAGCCCACATATAAGTTGTCGCATTATCGACATTGGTAATCACAGGGTTGAGTTCTATGCTCTGTCCCGACTTGAGTTGATAGCGGTTTTGCTCAATCTCTATCTCGGGTTTCACATCAACGGTGATCTCCTCATCTTTGTTACAAGCTATATTGCAGGCGAAAACAACCATCGCCCAAAGTATATATGTAAAAAATTTTTTCATCCCTTAGGTTTATGCTTTCTGGCAGAGTGCCGCACCATAGGCTTTACACCCATGAGTTTTGAATAATTAGACTCTGCCACATTACCGCAAATGTAACTTGTTAATAGATAAAAACAAAATATGGGGTGTAAATAATTTTGAATTTTTGTAGAAAAATGATTTCTTGCACTAAATTTTGTAAATCGAGTATCAATCACTATCTTTGTGATTAGCTCGGTACGAATAGTATCTGGGTATTACATATTTGTTGACATTTATTGTTGTAATCTTCCATACTGAAACTTGGCGGTTTTATTGATTTTTGGAGATACGCAATCAGATGTCCACTTGTGGTGTATATCAACATCATCGAGTCGTTTTGGCTCGGTGTGTGCGATATATCCTCCTGCGTGGGCTATCTGTTTTGCTTATTCAAGAGTCGGGTAGCCAAGACCTCAGTGTGGGATAAGTGAATGCAGTGGTCTGCGCTTTTTTATGGACTTATCTGGAAACTCGGAGTTGTTGGATCGAGAGTTGGTAGCTTTCTTTGCTTCTCGCAACTCTCTGCCCGAAGCGTTGCATCTTGCTCAAGCATGGGCCAACGAAATATCACTCACTGATAAAATTGTTATAAGCGGTTTTCATTCGCCGATAGAGCGTGCAGTCCTCGATATTTTATTAAACAAAGGAAACTCTGTTATAGTGGCATTGGGGCGAGGCTTATATCACAGAATACCACCACATCTAAGCTCTGCATACAAAGAACAAAGAGTATTATTTGTCTCTTTTCGAAAGCACAAGCGTCCATCTTTCAATAACTCCCAACTCCGCAATTGGGCTGTATCAGATTTAGCCAACGAAATCGTCTTTGCACCTTTCCCTAAATCAAGCCAACTCTCATCGCTTTACTATTTTCTCGCACATAGAAACAGTTTGATAACGGTGTTAAAGTAGTGCCTATACACATCTATTATAGTTTGTTATCATCTTTTGTCAACGCTATGGTTTTATGCTGCTGTACTATTTATAGAATAATATTGTCGAGGAAAAATAAGGAGTGCGTCAGAATAATTTTGAATTTTGAATCTTGAATTATGAATTATTGTGTATCTTTGCCCAAAATTATATTTAATATGGCAGATAGTTCAATACTTATGCGCCTCGATGGTCTCAAGCTCAAGTATGAGGAGACAGCGCAGAAACTCACCGACCCAGAAGTTATTGCTGACGTAAAGCAGTTTGTTCAGCTAACCAAAGAGTACAAGGAGTTGGAGCCTATCATCGAGACTTCAGATCGTTATCGTACAGCATTGGCTAACTTGGCCGAGGGTATCAGAGGGCGGCAACCCCTTTATTGCACCGGAAAG
>CAYTGT010000266.1:0-1864 GCA_964437405.1 uncultured Alistipes sp. | reverse complement strand
CTACGCTGCTGATTATCTTCGGCGGTATACAGCGTATCGCTTCGTTTAGTTCAATCATAGTACCGATCATGGCTTTAGGATATGTTGCGCTTGCATTGACAATCGTGGTGCTAAACATTTCTCACCTACCCGAAGCCATAAAGTTGATCTTCGACAATGCATTTGGATGGGATAAGGTTGTCGGTGGCGGTATGGGTGCTGCGGTGATGCAGGGAATCAAACGCGGTCTGTTCAGCAACGAAGCTGGTATGGGCTCAGCCCCTAATGCTGCGGCAACAGCCTCAACATCGCACCCGATAAAGCAGGGTTTGATACAGACTTTGGGAGTTTTTACCGATACACTCTTAATCTGCTCATGTACGGCATTTATAATTTTGGTGAGCGGTGTGGAGCTCGGCCAAAGCGATGGCGTGAGACTAACGCAAGAGGCATTGAGTATTCATGTCGGCTCGGCGGGTCGTATTTTTGTCGCCATCGCCATATTCTTCTTCGCCTTTTCATCTATCATCGGTAACTATTATTATGGAGAGGCCAATGTGCGCTTCATCACTAAGTCGAAGAGCGTACTCACGGCTTACCGTTTGTTGGTCTGCGCAATGGTGATGGGTGGAGCTATGATGAGTCTAAAGATGGTTTGGAGTTTGGCCGATATCACTATGGGACTTATGACGCTCTGCAATCTGGTGGCAATCTCATTGCTCGGAAAGCAGGTATTTCTACTTCTGGATAACTACCGAGCGCAACAACGTCAAGGTCGAGATCCGCAATTCCATAAAGGCGACATCAAGGAGTTTGCCAATAACGATAGTATAGAATGTTGGTAGCATTTTCAGCTATTTCACCATTCATTTCACCCTTTTCACAACGTCACTTCACCCCTCAAAAAAGGGGTTTCGCCCTGTGTGTAGCTACATTTCCGAAGTTTTTGACATACTTTTGTATCAGGAAAAGTAATTAAAAACATTTTAAATAGAATAAAGAAATGAAAAAGTTAATCATCACACAGACAATCGCACTACTGCTCACAATCACTTCATTTGCTCAGGAGGTTAAGACCGAGGAGAAAGCTGAACGAAAACTCCCAACCATAGAGGAGATCGCAAAGCACAAGGCAGATCGTATGCGTCAGCAGTATCTTTTGGGTGAGGATCAATACAACAAAGTATATAAACTTTGCCTGAAGCAGGCAAAACAGGATGAGGCTCGCCGCAAGGAGATCAAGGCCGAGCGCGAGGCTTTGGAGAAGGATTTGAAGGGAATCTTTAACGATGCTCAGTGGGAGCGTTTCGAGAAGAACAAAAAGCACCCTGCAATGCGCCGTCCTATGATGAATCGCAGAGGTCAGATGATGCATGGTCAAGGTCGCCACCCGATGGCTCATCCTCACGCCAACTTTATGAAGATGGGAGAGATGCCTCGCCGCGATATGGGTCACGGTATGCCTCAGATGGCAATGAACCACAAGCGTCCTATGCCACAGATGAAGGGTCAAGGTCAGCCAAATCCTAATATGCCACAAATGGGAAACAATCCAAAGAGTGGTAAGTTCGAGAGATTTGATCGCAAGCCTATGGGCGCACCTGCACCTGTAAAGCAAATCGAGGGCGACAAGAAGGGAGCAAAGACAAATGCTCAAAACAAGGTAGAAGAGAAAAAGGAGGCATAAGTTGAAATTTCATATTGTTAGTTAGAGTTAGTTATTACATGGAGCTGTCCAAACTTTTTGTTGGGCAGTTCTTTTTTTGTATTATTACGACCTTTTTCTGAATGAGGTATGGTTAAAAAAAGTCGGAGCAGTATTCTTAAGGAATACCGCTCCGAAGATTTATTGACTCTCGTGTATGAATTACTCAGCTGAGATAGC
>CAYTGT010000265.1:0-1896 GCA_964437405.1 uncultured Alistipes sp. | reverse complement strand
ATCTCTTCCTAATTCAGAGCTGTTGATGAGGATTGAACTCACGACCTCTTCCTTACCAAGGAAGTGCTCTACCCCTGAGCTACAACAGCACGTTGCTCTTTTGAGCGGTGCAAAAATATGAAACAAAATTTAATCAACCAAAAATATCGCCATTTTTTAGCAAACAACCCGCGTTTTTTATTGATATTACATTTTTTAGAGCTATTTTTGCCAATCAAACTTAAAGTATAATAATGGAGAAACAACGCGGAAGTATATTGGCATTATTGCCATTGGCGGTATTTCTTGGGGTCTATCTGATTGGCTCTATCTTAGCCAACGATTTCTATAAAATTCCTATTACGGTAGCAGCTATGGCGGCTTCTGTTGTGGCGATTGTGATGACGCGCAAACCGCTCTCGGAGAGTATCGGCGATTATAGTCGAGGTGCGACAGATCTCAACATCATGCTCATGATATGGATCTTTGTCTTGGCAGGAGCTTTTGCGGCTTCGACCAAGCAGATGGGTGCGGTAGATGCTACTGTGGCACTGACGTTGAGCCTTGTGCCAGCGGAGTTTTTGTCGGCGGGAATTTTTATTGCAGCATGTTTTACTTCGATGTCGATAGGAACTTCTATGGGAACTATTGTTGCGTTGACACCCATTGCTTCGGCTATTGCTGAGCAGACAGGGTGTAATGTGGCATGGATGGTTGCGATCGTGGTCGGGGGAGCGTTGTTTGGCGATAATCTGTCATTTATTTCTGATACAACAGTGGCCGCAACACGCACTCAGGGGTGTAATATGCGCGATAAATTTCGCACCAATGTGCTGATTGTGACTCCTGCAGCAATATTGACCTTATTGGCTTATGTATTTACAAATCCTGAATCGGCACAAACAGCAGCATCGCCTCAAGCGATTGAGTGGTATAGTGTGATTCCATACCTTTTAGTATTGGTAACCTCAATTATGGGTATGAATGTGCTGTCGGTGCTGGTATTGGGTATCATCTCTTCAGGCGCAATCGGATTATTGGCGGGTAAGATCACGCTTTTGGATTGGGTATCTTCGATGGGCGAGGGTATTGGCTCGATGGGCGAGTTGATTATCATTACAATGATGGCGGGCGGTATGCTTGAGATGATTCGAGTTAATGGCGGTATCGACTATATTATTTCGCGCCTCACCTCACGTGTTCGTACTCGCCGAGGCGCAGAGTCGGCCATTGCAGCACTTGTGATCTTTGCCGATATCTGTACAGCGAATAATACTGTTGCGATTATCTCTGTCGGAGAGTTGTCACGCCAGATTGCTCAAAAGTTTGGAATTGCGGCACGCCGTGTAGCGAGTCTGCTCGACACATTCTCGTGCGTGATTCAGGGTATAATTCCTTATGGAGCGCAGTTGCTTATGGCGGCAGGTCTGGCCTCTATCTCGCCTGTGGAGATCATCCCACATCTCTATTATCCTTATATTTTGGGTGCGTTTGCGGTGTTGGCGATTGTGCTTTGAAGAGTTGAGTTGAGTGAATCTATATCTTCCTCGGGAATCGCCGAATTGCCTGAGATGACGTCCTTGTCGTTTATTTTTATACCAGCAAGCATCTTTGAATCTGATTTTCCGCTGGCAGCTCTCAAAAATTCACGGTCCTTAAGCATAAAACCGCTGCGCACAGGTATGATCTCGCCCCTTTGCTCATCGGCAGACAGGAAGAGCGCGGCGGCAGCGAAAGGTTTTCCGCCGTCTCCGAAGAAGGGTTCGTTTTCTTTAGCCGTTGCGGTAAACAGATATGCAGGCAGCTGAAGATCCTCACCGCTTTCAATTTTTTTAACGTTGTATTTGTGGGATCCGGTCTTGTAGTCTACCACGCGAATGTATTTTCTTACACCGTCATCATAGCAGTCTATGCGGT
>CAYTGT010000264.1:0-1940 GCA_964437405.1 uncultured Alistipes sp. | reverse complement strand
AACTGAGAATCATTACGCTTCTTATACTCGTACTTATAATCATACAAGCAAGCGGTAATATCACTCAACACAGCCGAACCAGTAGGGTAGCCACCCGCACCACGACCAAACATAAATTGCTTGTCGTAGAACAAGCCCTTGATCACAACGCCGTTGAACTCATCCTCCACGCTGTAGATATACTTATTGTGCGAAATAAGTTGTGGCATAACACTCATTATGAGTTTATTATCAGCCACCTTCTCGACATGGGCAACCAACTTGAAGCGGCGCTCCTTCTCATTTGCAAAACGAATATCATCATCACTCATGTTAGAGATTCCGTAAGTAAAAATCTTCTCAGGAGCGACATACTGACCAAAGGCATGGATGGTGATGATAATGAGCTTAAAGAGTGAATCCCAACCATCAATATCAAGCGATGGATCACTCTCGGCGAAGCCCAAATCCTGCGCCAACTTCAACGCATCGGCATACGACATCTTCTCGTTAAAAATCTTCGAGAGTATGAAGTTTGACGAGCCATTCAAGATACCCTTAACAGAAGTGAGCAGATCGTTGTCGTAATACTCCTCAAGGTTACGGATCACAGGAATACTACCGCACGCCGAAGCATCATACAACAAAGCCACATTATAACGCGCCTGCAACTCAATCAACTCCTCGATATGGTGAGCCAACATCTTCTTATTACCCGACACAACAGGCAACTCCATCTGCAAGGCACGCTTCACGATAGTATAAGCAGCATCAGCATCATCAATAAGCTCCACGATAAAGTTAATCTCAGGATCGTTGAAGATATCGTCTGCCTTATCTGTAAATTCAGCCTCGATAGCACGCTGCTTGCTCAAATCACGCACGCAGATACGCTTGATCTCCACATTCTTAGAACCAATACGTTTCAGCACATCGTACAATCCACTGCCGACAGTACCGAAACCAAAGAGTCCGATGTTTAATTTCTTACCGTTCATAATTTATAGTTTTTAATCTTTATTTTCTGCTAAAAAGTTGAGTATAATATCATTCAGTTGCTTATGCTCAACCAAGAATCCATCATGGCCGAAATCCGAATCAATCAAGTGATACTCCACATCGGGGATATTATTGATCAAAATCTCATGATCCGATGGTGGGAACAAGATGTCGGATGTGATAGCCACAACCAGACTCTTTGCTCGAATCTGCTTCAACACATCTTCCACACGTCCTCTGCCGCGACCAAGATTGTGAGAATCCACAGCCTCTGACAGACGAACATAGGAGTAGGCATTGAATCGGCGGCGCAACTTCTCGCCTTGATATCGCTGATAACTGTGTACTCTACGCTCGAAACTCGCCTCATCAGGATTCTCATCCTCCTGAGTCTTATCGTAAGCCATGCCGCCTCGATAGCTCAAAAGAGCAATACTACGGGCAATAGCCAATCCTCCGAGTCCAGCCTCAGCATTACGCTCACCGAAAGTAGGATCGGCCTCGATAGCCATACGCTGCGACTCATTAAAAGCCGAGGCCCAAGGTTTTGTACGTGGGGTAGTAGCGATAAAAGCCGCACGCTCAGCAAAATCGGGTTGCATTACCGACCACTCCAAACATTGGAATCCACCGATTGAGCTACCAATCAACAACTTCACTCGCTTAATGGCAAGATGCTCAGCCAAAAGCTGATGCACACGCACCATATCTCGCACCGTCACACGTGGGAAATCCCCATACCAAGCCTCTCCCGTTGCAGGATTTTCGCTCAACGGGCCTGTCGTGCCATAATGTGAGCCAAGAAAATTTGCACATACAGTAAAGTATTTCGCTGGATCAAGGAAACAGCCCTCCTCTACCGTATGAGGCCACCAATCTGCCACATCAGAGTTTGCTGTAAGCGCATGACACACCCAGATCACATTGCTTGAATCCTCGTTACGTGTGCCGTAGGTGTCGTA
>CAYTGT010000263.1:0-1950 GCA_964437405.1 uncultured Alistipes sp. | reverse complement strand
TGGTTACAACCTTCCGATTGCCTCTACCAACCTAAAACTACTAACCTAAATGAACCTTAAAACTTCATGGGCAAAGGTACGACCAAATCAAATACTATCCAAATTTTTTAAAGAAATTCTTTAAATTTTTTATAAGTGTTAACTTTTACTTAACATTACGCCCTCAGAATGGGCTTTTTCTGCAGTTTTTTGACTTGTTTAGGTAGTCGTTGTCCGATCGGGACGATTCAAAAAATCGCCGCAACTACTTATTAATATATTGAGCTACCGCCTCGGCAATGCGCTCTCCATCTAATGCCGCCGAGATAATTCCTCCCGCATATCCTGCGCCCTCACCCGATGGGAATAAACCCTTAACATCAGGGTGCATCAGAGTCTCCTTGTCACGTGGAATACGCACAGGGGTCGAGGTACGCGACTCCACGCCCACGACAATCGCATCCGAAGTGAGATAACCTCTCATCTTGCGATCAAATGCCGCGATACCCTTGCGAAGCGACAAGGCGATAAACTCAGGCATCCACTCATCGAGTCGCGAGCACTTGAGTCCTGGGACATAAGACGTTACGGGCAGAGACGTTGACTTGCGTCCAGCCACAAAATCCGATACGCGTTGTGCTGGAGCTACCTGCTGTTCACCACCATTCTCACGTGCCGAGCGCTCCAACTGCTCTTGGAAGACCAAACCCGCCAATGGGCCATGCTCAGGTATCAGATGTTCGAAATCGGAGATTCGGACCTCCGTCACAAGACCCGAATTAGCCCATATCGAACCTCTGTTGCTGGGCGACATGCCGTTTACGACCGACTCCTCTTGTCGGGTCATTGCAGGCACGATGAATCCTCCAGGACACATGCAGAACGAGTAGACGCCGCGCCCATCAACCTGATTCACCAACGAATATGATGCCGCTGGAAGATACTCTCCACGCTCAGGTTGGTGGTATTGGATCGAGTCGATCAATCGCTGCGGATGCTCGATTCTCACACCCATAGCACACGCCTTTGCTTCTAATCGAACTCCATCGCGATGGAGCGTGCGGTAGATGTCTTTGGCCGAGTGTCCTGTCGCCAACACCACAGCCGCGCCCTCGATTGTCTCGTCACCGAGCTTTACACCACAAATCTTGCCGTTATGCACATCGAATCCCGTTACACGACTTGAAAAACGTATCACACCGCCACACTCCACGATTCGTGAGCAGATGTTGGTGATGATGCGGGGCAGTTTGTCGGTACCGATATGGGGATGTGCTTCGTATAGAATCTCTGGCGTTGCGCCATGAAATACGAGCGTCTGCAAAGCCTTGTTGTAGTCGCCGCGCTTCTTGCTGCGGGTGAAGAGCTTACCATCGGAGAATGTGCCTGCACCTCCAGCACCAAAGGCGTAATTTGAGTCGGGGTCAATTGCTTGGTTGCGGTTGATCTGTGCGATGTCGTGCTTGCGTGGCAATACCTCCTTGCCGCGCTCTAAAAGGATCGGCTTAAAACCCAACTCGATGAGTCGAAGCGCAGCGAACAGTCCCGCAGGACCCGATCCTACGACAATTACCTCAGTTGCATGACTCACATCGGGATAGTCGAAGTGGATAGGCTCTGGCTGAGGCTCCTGATCAATGAAGAGCTCCAGCGTCAGATTGACCTTCACAGGCTTACGGCGAGCATCTATCGAGCGCTTGACAACCCTCACCAACGCCACATCTTCCCGTTTGATGCCCATCTGACGAGCAGCCAACGAGGTGTATGCCTCAGCATCAGCCGAGAGCTTCGGAGAGAGTTGCAATGTAATTGTCTTCGACATATTGTTACGCCGTTAATGCTCCAATGTTCATCTGAGCCTTGAGTTTTGCTCGTTAGCTAAAAAAAGGCGAATAACACCTGTTATTCACCTTAGTTTTGTGCGGATAAAGGGACTCGAACCCCCACGCCTCTCGGCATCAGATCCTAAGT
>CAYTGT010000262.1:0-1954 GCA_964437405.1 uncultured Alistipes sp. | reverse complement strand
GCGAAGGTCGAGGCTCGTCAGGGCGCATGTTTCCAGGGCTTGTTCAAGCGTTACTTCGGTAAGTAAACTGAAGTATCGATCCTCGATAATGTAAAATAGAGGCAACAAGTGGTCGGAGCAGAGCTCTCGAAGCCCCTTCGGCCACGCTTCATAAAACGAGAGAGTATCCAACCCTTTTGGGGCGAGATACTCTCTTTTTTCGCATCTACTTTTCAGTTTTAGGCCAAAGTCTATCGCCAAACACAGTCTCAATCAATTTCAGAGCTATGCGATATCCGTTATTTGCCGCTGTGGCGATGTTGTAGACTCGCTCCATGTGCTGGTTCAATCTGTCGATTGATCTGCGAGCTGCTAAAAAATATATTAGCCACGCGATGAGCAACAATGCTGTTGCCACGATTATGCAAGCCAAAGCTCCCGATCCTATTAACTCTCCGATCCATATCACAGCCGATGCCATTAATAATATTACGGCTGACGAGATTGCGATTACAAAGAATATAATCGAAGATAGTATCCCTGAGCTTTCCCGATTTTGATCTGATATCATTGCGTGATAGCTTTGATTTGGCGTTCGACTTTACTGCTTCTCCTCGTTGCAATGACAACGGAGTTTTTCAGCCTCCTGATCTACATAGTCGCGAATCTTGCTTCTCAGCTCAGGTCCCGAATGAGGTGTTACGAGCATAGTTACTACTGAACCGACTAACATGCCTCCAAAGAATGAGACCAATGAACAAATACCTGTACCTTTCATATAACTTAGTGTTTTAAATTCGTAGAGTAGAGTTGCAAAATCCAAGCCAAAAAGGTATATTTGCTCTATGGACGAGATTAAAAATATCACCGTAGCTTTTACAGGTCATCGCTACTATAGCCGAGAGTCAGATCAAGAGTTGTTGGCCACGATCCGAAAACTCTATGATGAGGGCTATAGCCGCTTCTTGTGTGGTATGTCGTGGGGTTTCGACCTTGCGGCAGGCGAGGCTGTGTTGCGTCTTAAGGAGGAACATCCAGAGGTGGATCTGATAGCGGCGATTCCTCATCGTGGCTTCTATAAACTTTTTCACGGTGCTGATGCCGAGCAGTATCGGCGCGTGGCCGATGGGGTAGATGGGGGTGAGGTAATCTCGGAACATGCCTCTGATGCGAGCTATCGAATGCGTAATGACTTTTTGGTTGAGAATGCCTCTGTGGTTGTGGCGTGGTGGGATGGTGCGCCACGTAGCGGAACGGCATATACGATTAGCCAAGCTCGCCGCCGCAATCTTCGTATCATTAATCTCTTCCCCGATCCACAGCTTAATTTGGAATTTTAAAACGAGAGACGTATCTGCAAAATATATACTCCTTAATGGGTAATAAAAAAGCCGCAACCTTCTTTTCGGAAAGTTGCGGCCTATTTATTGATCTAAAGCGATCTTTTACCAGTTCAAGATCTTCTTGAAGTCGTAAGCCTCTGGATTCTCAACGTAAGCCTTAGCAGCCTCGTAATCCTCCTCAGTTACATAGTGCAAGAGGTTGTTGATCACCTGCTGGATCTTGTCAGACTCGATGTTTACCAAACGTGGTGGAATCTTGCCTGTTGTAGGATCCTGCAAATCCTTCAAGTAAAGTGGTGATACGAAGCCGTCCTGTGAGATGTAAACCATGCAACCAGTCTTACCCTCAGAGAAGAGCTTGTAAACGCCCATACCGAGCTCAGAGCAGTAAACCAAATCGTAAGCGATAGGAGTCTGGCAGCGTACCTCGTAACCGATCTCTACTGGACGAGACTTAACCTTCAAGCCGAGAACCTTGAGCTTGTTCTCCAACAGCTCGTTGAAGATGTTAGCCTTTGATACCTTACCGAGCTCTGGGTGACCGTGGTCATCGTATGTGAAGTGGATGCCAGAGTTGCGAATCTCCTCGTCAGAGAGTGAGTGGAATACACCCTCAGAGATCATTGCAACAC
>CAYTGT010000261.1:0-1990 GCA_964437405.1 uncultured Alistipes sp. | reverse complement strand
ATCACCGTTGAATTTGCGGCGTGCAGGAGCTGTATAGAAGAGGTTTCGCACCAAAAACTGCGCTCCAACAGGACACATGATCGGACTCTGAGAGACAAACTCGCCACCGTTGACAATCGTCACAGTACCCACCTCATCATCGGCCTGACGAGTACGCAACTCAACTTGCGCCACAGCTGCAATCGAAGCCAACGCCTCTCCTCTAAAACCAAATGTTTGCAGGCGATAGACATCCTCGAATGACGAGATTTTACTTGTAGCGTGTCTGTCGAATGCCATACGGGCATCCATCGGTGACATACCACAACCATCGTCAATGATCTGGATCAGTTCCAAACCAGCATTACGAAAGTTGACAGTCACCGACTTAGCTCCTGCATCGATGGCATTTTCCATCATCTCCTTCACTACCGATGAAGGGTTGTTCACCACCTCACCCGCAGCGATCTGATTAGCTACAATCTCTGGTAAAAGTCTTATCTTATTCTCCATCTATCCTAAAAGAGTCTTTTCCAAATCGTTGTTTAAACTCTAAATCAACCTTCCCTGCCCCTGCAAAAAAACATTCAGCGCTCACTGATATTATTTGAGCTCAATTTCTTCGATCACAAGTTCATCACCCTCTTGATAATCATTCGGCACGATGATAATCGGTGCTTCGGGATTGAACTCCTCAATCTCACGCTCGGCTTGTGTAGGGACAACATCATGCTGCTTCTCAGCCAACGAAAAGACCTCAAGCAGACGACCTCCCAACCACAACAATGCCAATATCAACGCCGCAAAACCGAACATCTTAACATAGCGCGACATTCGATTTGAACGCAAATTCTTAGACTTCGCGGCTTCGCGTGCCTCACGCTTGGCACGGATATAATCTCCTGGCTTACGCTCCGACTCCTTATCATCTAAGCGGCGACCTGTCAACTCCTGACGGCGCTGTTCGCGAGCCTCCTTCGCAGGATCATAGTAGCGAGGAGTATATTTAAATTCGTTTGCGTGACGCTTTGGTGGTGAAAAAAATGACATATCAAGCCTTATTTATCGGTTACGTTACTTTATCTAAAAAAGTTCTTCATTCTCTCAAATATATTCTGCTTCTCTGAGCTCTCAGCCTCCTTGAAGTGAGGTTGCTCGGCAAGTTCCTCGACCAACTTACGCTCCTTAGAGTTAAGCGAATCGGGGATAGTGATATCCACCACGATCAAGATATCGCCTCTTCCATAGCCGTTGACATCAGGCAAGCCCTTACCACGAAGGCGGAATACCTTACCTGCGTGAGTTCCTGCTGGGATCTTGATCTTGGCACGGCCATCGATTGTAGGCACTTCAACCTCACCACCCAATATGCAGGTAGTAACGGTAAGATTCAGATTGTGAATCAAGTCGTTACCATCACGGATAAGTTCTGGATTATGCTCCTCCTCGATCATCACCAACAGGTCGCCCGCAATACCGCCCTGACGAGCCGCATTACCCTTACCCGATACGGTCACAGCCATACCCTCGCCTACTCCAGCAGGAATCTTGATCTCAACAACCTCTTCACCACGAACAACGCCCTCGCCGCCGCACTTGTCGCACTTAGCAGTGATGATCTTACCCGATCCACCACAAGTAGGACATACACCTTGAGTCTGCATACGACCGAAGAATGTGTTTTCCACTCGCGTCACATATCCAGAGCCATTACAAGTCGAACATGTCGCGTATGACGAAGAGTCTTTAGCACCCGATCCGCCACACTTGTCGCAAGCGATTGTCTTGCTGATCTTCAACTTCTTGGTAGTACCGTTAGCGATCTCGCTCAACGTCAATCTCACCTTAACTCTGATATCCGAGCCTCGGCTAACCCTTGCACCGCCACGAGAACCACCGCCGCCAAAACCGCCGAAGTGACCACCGAAGATATCACCAAACTGCGAGAAGATATCCTCCATCGAGAAGCCGCCAAAGCCGCCGCCACTAAAGCCACCGCCCGCAGCGCCAC
>CAYTGT010000260.1:0-2007 GCA_964437405.1 uncultured Alistipes sp. | reverse complement strand
AACAAGGCCAATTAAGCACGTCACTCCACCGCACCCGTAACGGGTGTTTTATAAGTGGGAAAGTTGTTTTGCTAAAAAACGTAACAAGGCTAATTAAGCAAGTCACTCCACCGAAAGTCTTTAGACTTGAGGATTGGAGTCGCTAACAGCAAAATATGTGTATAGTTGCCAATCATCGGGCTTGAATGAAAAACTCGTGATGTGAAATGATGTTCTAAAATAACCATAAAACTATTAAAACTATGAAACTTATAGGTAATATTATTTGGGTGATCTTCGGAGGCTTGTTGGTCTCGTTGGGTTATCTCTTTGGTGGCCTTGTGTTGTGCCTGACCATTGTCGGAATCCCTTTTAGTGTGCAGATAATGCGTCTGGGAATGTTTGCTTTGTGGCCTTTTGGCGGTGAGGTTGTGACACGCGAAAAGCCAGTCGGCTGCCTGCCTATCTTAATGAATGTGATCTGGATCATCTTCGGCGGTGTGGAGGTTGCACTGAGCCACTTGGCATTGGGTGCTGTACTCTGCTGCACAATCATCGGAATCCCCTTCGGCCTACAACATTTCAAACTGATGATCTACGCCCTTGTCCCATTCGGACATACGGTAGTGTATAGAGATTAAATAGCGTTTTGTGCGCATGATACTAAAATGGAGCTGTCTAACGAGGCAATATTATAGTAAGTTGGCTGTAAGACGAAAATAAAATAGACCCGCAACTGAAGTGTTGCGGGTCTATTTTGCCATAAAAAGCCTGCCTACAATATCGGTACGTTGAAGCCGATTTGGATGGAGTGGGTATATTTGCGGAAAGAGATGCTGGCAGGGTCAACCTGCTCAGAGCCATTCATGTTGGGGTGGACGCCGCGCATATAGAGCTGATAGCCGAGGTAGACATCGGCACGC
The DNA here is from genome assembly GCA_964437405.1 of uncultured Alistipes sp. Taxonomy (GTDB): domain Bacteria; phylum Bacteroidota; class Bacteroidia; order Bacteroidales; family Rikenellaceae; genus Alistipes. The sequence goes on along the minus strand of CAYTGT010000260.1, from coordinate 1,105 downwards.
ATCGACTTCATCAGCAACAGGCGCATACCACCTCCTGCTCCGATCATATATCCCGTTGATTTCAAGTTATCCTTAGAGTAAAACTGAGGACCTCCATTAAGGTAGTTGAAAAAACGTGTGCGGTTTTGTCGGGTCGAAGGGCCATAGTAATACTTGAGTGAGGCATACAGCGGCCAAGCATTCATTCTGTCTTGAACGAGCGCTCCGAACTCAATACCAGCATGGAAATTATCGGTCACACGATAACCAACGCCCAGCAGAGCATTCATACCGAGCATTTCGCCCATATCCTCATCATACTTGATATCGTAACCATGATCCTCATACTTGATATGGTTCTGAGAACCCAAACCGAGATTCAGACTCGCACCCAACGTGAGATAGATTTTTCGGTTGGAGTCGAGTTCATAGTCACGAACCTCCTTAGTCTTCTTAAACTTAGGGATATAGTATTTCTGAGCATCTGCCGTAGCGACACCCATAGTGACCATAACCAACAAGAGCAATAATTTTTTCATCTACTATAATCATTTAGCACCAATCAAGTGTGGCCCACATGGAAAATGTTGGCCACACTCAATTAAACGCTCAAACTTTACTTTTATTTTATGTCGCCTTTTATTTAATTCCGCGAACATTCTTCTCCCACGCCCATGCAGAACGCAGAGTGTCATCCAACGAGCGCTCAGCCTTCCAGCCCAACTCGTTGTTAGCCAACGATGTATCAGCCCAGATAGCAACCACATCTCCTGGACGGCGTGGAGCGATCTTATAGTTGAGCTTGAGCTCGTTAACCTTCTCGAAAGCGTTTACCAACTCCAACACCGATACGCCGTTACCTGTACCCACGTTGAAGATCTCATACTTCTCCTTGTTCTTATCCTCAACCATGCGAGTGATAGCAACCACATGAGCCTTTGCCAAATCCACTACATCAATGTAGTCGCGCAAGCATGAGCCGTCTGGAGTCTCATAGTCATCGCCAAATACGCTCAAGCACTCGCGTACGCCAGCAGCTGTCTGAGTGATAAATGGAACGAGGTTCTGAGGAACACCGCGTGGCAACTCACCGATGAGTGCTGTTGGGTGGGCACCAATAGGGTTG
>CAYTGT010000259.1:0-2013 GCA_964437405.1 uncultured Alistipes sp. | reverse complement strand
AAACATTCGCTCAGGAATTGATTGACCAGTTCGTTATCAAGTTGCGTATGGTTCGTCACTTGCGTATGCAGTCTTACAACGATATCTTTGCTGGTGATCCTACATGGGTTACTGAGGCTATCGGTGGTCGTTTCAACGATGGTCGTACAAAGGTTACTAAGACTTCATTCCGTTTCTTGCAGACTCTCTACAACCTTGGCCCATCACCAGAGCCTAACATGACAGTGCTTTGGTCACCACATTTGCCAGAGGGATTCAAGGAGTTCTGCGCAAAGGTATCTGTTGATACAAGCTCTATTCAGTACGAGAATGATGAGTTGATGCGTGAGGTACGTCACTCAGACGATTACGGTATCGCATGCTGCGTATCATATCAGGATATCGGTCGCCAGATACAGTTCTTCGGTGCACGTACTAACCTCGCAAAGGCTCTGCTTTTGGCTATCAACGGTGGTCGTTGCGAGAACACAGGTACTTTGATGGTTAAGGGTATTCCTACATTGAAGAACGATACATTGAACTTCGAGGAGGTTATGTCCAACTACAAGAAGGTTCTCTCGGAGATTGCACGTGTATACAATGAGGCGATGAACATCATCCACTATATGCACGATAAGTATTACTATGAGAAGGCTCAGATGGCATTCGTTGATACAGATCCACGTATCAACCTCGCTTATGGTGTTGCAGGTCTCTCTATTGCATTGGATTCACTCTCTGCAATCCGTTACGCTAAGGTTACAGCACGCCGTAACGCTCAAGGCTTGACTGATGGCTTCTATGTTGAGGGCGAGTATCCATGCTTCGGTAACAACGATGACCGTGTTGACCACTTGGGTGTTGACTTGGTATACTTCTTCAATGAGGAGTTGAAGAAGCACCCAGTATACAAGAATGCACGTCCTACACTCTCGTTGCTCACTATCACATCTAACGTGATGTATGGTAAGAAGACAGGTGCTACACCAGATGGTCGTGCCGCAGGTGTTGCGTTTGCTCCAGGTGCTAACCCAATGCACGGTCGTGATAAGAGCGGTGCTATCGCGTCACTCTCATCAGTAGCTAAGCTCCGTTACCGTGACTCACAGGATGGTATCTCTAACACATTCTCTATCGTTCCTAAGTCTTTGGGCCCAACAGCAGAGGAGCGTGTTGAGAACTTGGTTACAATGGTTGATGCTTACTTCACTAAGGGTGCGCACCACTTGAACGTGAACGTATTGAACCGTGAGATGTTGGAGGATGCTATGGAGCACCCAGAGAAGTATCCACAGCTTACAATCCGTGTTTCTGGTTACGCTGTAAACTTCACTAAGCTCAGCCGAGAGCACCAGTTGGAGGTTATCAGCCGTAGCTTCCACGAGAGAATGTAATATGATTAGAGTACATTCATACGAATCTATGGGAACATATGACGGGCCTGGCCTCAGGCTCGTCATTTTCCTTCAAGGATGTAACTTCCGTTGCCTCTATTGTGCTAATCCCGACACCATTGCGGCTGGGGAAGGCAAACTGACGGCACCAACTGAGATCGTGCGTATGGCGACCGACCAACGTCCATTTTTTGGTAAGCGTGGCGGCGTGACATTTTCGGGTGGTGAGCCTACGTTTCAGGCTAAGGAGTTGCTGCCGATTGTGAGGGAATTGAAGTTTCATGGCATTCACGTCTGCTTGGACTCAAATGGTGGTGTATGGAATCCTGCTGTTGAGGAACTTTTGCAGGAGGTGGATTTGGTGTTGCTTGATGTCAAGCAGGCATCATGTCCTAAGCATGAGGCACTGACAGGCCGCTCAAATGCCCAGACTCTGCGTACTGCCGCTTGGTTGGAAGAGCATGGCAAACCATTTTGGCTTCGTTATGTCTTGGTGCCAGAGATAAGTGATGCTGAGGAGGATATCCGATTGCTCGGCCAGACGCTCGGCGGATATAAGATGATCGAGCGAGTGGAGCTTCTGCCATATCATACCCTCGGAGTCCATAAATATGAGGCTATGGGTTGGGAATACAAACTC
>CAYTGT010000258.1:0-2051 GCA_964437405.1 uncultured Alistipes sp. | reverse complement strand
TCTTACCCTGCTCGTTGAGGAACTTCTTCAAGAACTCACCGTCCTTATAATCTACGTACTTGATGCCGAGTTTCTTGAAACGGCAGTACTTCTTCTTCTTTACATCAACTGATACGGGATTCAAGTAACGAATCTCGCCTGCTGCATTTACATTCTCCTGTGCCATAGTTTACTCCTCCTGTGATTTGTTAGCAAGCTTGGCGCGACGCTTTGCAGAGTACTCTACAGCGAACTTGTCCTGCTTGAAAGTTAAGAAACGAATGATACGCTCGTCACGGCGATAAGCAGTCTCGAGCTTGTCGATGAATGCACCCTCAGCCTCGAACTCAACGAGGAAATAGAAGCCGGTAGTCTTCTTCTGAATAGGATAAGCGAGCTTCTTGAGGCCCCAATTCTCCACATTCACGATCTGACCGCCGTTCTCGGTGATGATGCCCTGGAATTTGTCAGCAACCTCCTTCACCTGTGCGTCTGAAAGGACGGGAGTGACAATGAAAACGGTTTCGTAATTGTTCATAACTAATTTTAATTAAGTGTTAATGTGCTTTTTAGCGGTGCAAAGATACAAACTTTTTCTCGAAAACAAAATTTTCCTCTCTTTTTTCATTACCTTTGTCTTGTATAACAGAGTTTTTTATGCGAAAAAGAGTCTTGACAGTTGCAGTCAGTGTGGTCGCAGCACTATTTTTTGTGGCGTGTGGTGGCGGCAAAGGCTTCGATATAAGCCATTTTGAGCTTTCAATTTATGAGCCGAAGTATGCTGCGGGTTTCGATATTCGTTATTCGGAACAGAGCGGAGCTACGCTCATCACGATGCGTAATCCCTGGCAGGGTGCCGATGGGGTAGAACAGCATCTGCTTATCGACCCCAAAGGCTACTACTCATCGTTACGTGGGGAGGGAGTACAACGTATTGCGACCCATGCTCAGCGAGTGGTATGTATGTCATCGAGCTATGTGGCCATGTTAGAGCAGGTGGGCTGCGAAGATCGAGTTGTGGGAGTGTCGGGTATTGATTTTATCTCAAATGAGTGGGTGCAGCGCAATCGCGATAAGGTAGGAGATGTAGGTTACGATGGTAACACCAATTATGAATTACTACTATCTCTCGCGCCTGACATTGTGTTGCTATATGGAGTGAATGCTTCGAGTGCTATCGAGAGCAAACTTCGAGAGTTGAAGATCCCATACGCCTATATCGGAGAGTATGTGGAGTCTTCGCCGTTGGGTAAGGCCGAATGGATGGTTGCTTTGGCTGAGATAGTGGGTTGTAGAGCAGAAGCCGAGGCGCGATTTGTGGAGATTACGGAGCGATATGATTCGGTGCGCTGCATGATTAATGAGAGTGTGGGAGAGCAACGGCCTCGTGTGATGCTCAATACTCCATACCGCGATTCGTGGGTTATTCCTCCGCGCAATAGCTATATGGTGCGTTTGATTGAGGATGCTGGTGGCGTGACGCATGTCGTTGATGGAGATGGTAATAGTTCGCAACCGATAGATATGGAACAGGCACTACTATATGCCCATCAGAGTGATCTGTGGCTTAACGTGGGAGCGTGTCGCGCGATGGCTGATCTTACGCGTCAGAATCCGAAGTTCGCAGATGTAGAGGCTGTGCGTAAAGGGCGAGTTTATAACAATAATCTGCGAGAGACACCTATGGGTGGATCAGATTTCTGGGAGTCGGGCGTGGTGCGTCCCGATATAGTGTTGATGGATTTGTGTAAAATTCTTCACCCTGAGTCTCTGCCCGAACATGAGTTGTATTATTATAAGGAGTTAAGATAATATGAAGAGCCGAACTACTATACTCTTTGTGCTGTTGACGGTGCTGACGCTTCTGCTTTTTGTTGTGGATATGATGGTCGGCTCGGTCAGTGTCTCGGCGCGTGATATTGTAGCGGCGATTTTGGGCGGTGAGTGTGATCCTACGATTCGCAAAATCGTTGTAGATATACGTCTGATGAAGACTGTTGTAGCTATTTTAGCAGGTATAGCACTATCGGTCAGTGGTTTGCAGATGCAGACTCTGTTTCGCAATCCGTTGG
>CAYTGT010000257.1:0-2097 GCA_964437405.1 uncultured Alistipes sp. | reverse complement strand
GTTCTTCTTCATGGTGTCAACAACCATGCGTGATCAGGAGGTACTCGTACGTTATAAGCTTCCTAATGCTACTGAGGTTCAGAAGTTGGAGAAGAAGAATTTGGTTAGCTTTATCAACATCGGTGTGCCTGTAACACACATGCAGGCTAAGTTTGGTACAGCTCCTCGAATTCAGTTGAACGACACTTATAAGACTGCAAAGGATATTGGTGACTTTATCGCTGCAGAGCGTGATCAGCTCAACGAGTCTGACCGTGCTCAGATGACTATCAGCATCAAGGCCGATAAGGACACTAAGATGGGTATCATCACAGACGTTAAGCAGGAGCTTCGCCGTGCTAACGCCTTGAAGATCTCATACGCAGCTTTGGAGGCAGAGTAGCATAAAGCTCTCTGTCAGTATATGGCAAGTGCTTGCTCCCACAGGGGCAAGCACTTTTTTTGTGGCGGAATTATATATTTTAGTGTTGTGTTTTTTTTGTTATTCCACATCGCGAACCTGCGGTGAGTGATGGTTGGAATCTCTCTAATGGTAAAAATTTATTTTAGAGATGCCAATCATCGGGCTTATAGCCTTCAGTGGCATGACGTTCTAATTTATGTTGTGCATTAGCCCAAATTTTGAATTTTAAAATGATTATCCCCATTTTTCATGAACAAGTGGGGACTGAGGGTCGTTATTTGTGGGGATTTTAACTGAAGGTTGCATCAGGATTGCAAAAAATGTCTATCTTTGCCCCTGCAAATGGGAAAGGTTAGATTGACATATCTGCGCTTATTGCTGAGCGTGGTGATGATGGTACTCTTTTCTGGGTATGTTGCCAGCATCTCGCTCTTTACGCACGTTCACCAGATTGATGGTGAGGTTGTGGCTCACTCGCACCCATATTCAGGGTCGTCAGAGCTCCCTGGGCACAGCCATACTCAGCAGCAACTGTCGACCATTGCGATGCTCAGCATCTTTGTTGCCGAGGCCGCAGAAACTCCTGTTTTCCATTTTGCGGAACATTTCACTCTGCGCAAGTTGTTGTGTTTTGTCAAGACTAAGGCAGAATATCTCAATAGCACATCCTGCTCACTCAGAGCACCTCCTGTATACACAATCTAAGCAAATCATAAGGAATCAAAATTTTCCTTTCTGTGTAATGCCTTATTTCGAGTATGGGGCATTGTGTCTTGTGGTATCGTGTAAATATAAATCAAAACAACAATAAAAGTATGAAATTTCAAAAATTGCTACTTTTGGCAATGCTATCTCTATTGCCATCGCTTCTCTGGGCTGATAACATCAACGAGGAGAGCGACCAGAAGCCTCGCCGCACATCTGATGCTAACATCACAGGTCATATCATCGACAGCAAGAGCGGTGAGCATATCCCTTACGTGACAATCTCCATAAAGAATACCACTTATGGTACAGTTGCCGATGCAACGGGTCACTTCTTCATGAAGAATCTGCCTGCTGGAGAGGTAACCCTCGTTGCCGAGATGGTGGGTTATAAGAGCGTGGAGCAGAGCGTTACACTGCGCAACAACAAGACCATCGAGGTAAACTTTGTCATGCAGGAGCAAGCTCTCTCAATGGATGAGGTGGTGGTCTCGGCAACACGTAACGAGACCAATAAAAAGAGCTCGGCGACCATTGTGAATGTCGCTTCGGCTAAACTCTTTGACAACACAGCTTCGACAAACCTTGCTGAGAGTATCCGCTTCCAGCCAGGTTTGCGAGTTGAGAACTCATGCGGTAACTGAGGTGCGGTGCAGTTGCGTATCAATGGTCTGGATGGTCAATACTCGCAGGTTTTGCTCGACTCAAGCCCTATCTTCAGCTCACTCTCTGCGGTATATGGCTTGGAGCAGTTGCCTGTAGCGATGATTGAGCGTGTGGAGGTTATTCGCGGTGGTGGTTCGGCACTCTTTGGCTCAAACGCCATCGGAGGTGTGGTAAACATCATTACCAAAGAGCCTCTGCGCAACTCTTTGCAGCTCGGCCACACAACGGGTATCATGTAGAGCGGCGACACTGAGCATAACACATCGCTCAACGGATCGTTCGTCTCGGATGATCACCGCGCAGGAGTATATTTGTTCGGTATG
>CAYTGT010000256.1:0-2139 GCA_964437405.1 uncultured Alistipes sp. | reverse complement strand
GCAGAAGCGCGAGGCGGCTGGTCAGGGCGCAAGGGCAGGGTATGGCTCAGCGCAAGGTGCTAAGGCGGGCACAAATTCGGGTGTGAAACGCGCTCCCGATCCGAAACTCGTTGCTCCGATTGCTCAGCCACGTTCGACCGAAGGTATGCGCCGTCTGACTCCATCTGTGGGGGCTGCGGCAGGCTCTATGGCAGCATGTCCTTATCAGCAGGGCGATCGTGTCGAGCACCCTAAATTCGGCGTAGGTATTGTGCAGAGGGTTGAGCCATTGGCTTCGGATCATAAGGTGGTGGTCGACTTCGGTAGTTACGGCGAAAAGACCCTGCTTGCCAAGTTTGCCAAGTTGGAGAAGTTGTAGTATAGTTGGCGAAAGGCCTTTTCAAGATAGAGGATGGGTGAAAACAACATATCGCAAGTGCCATTGGTTTCGGTGTTGGTAACCGCCTACAACCACGCTCCCTATATTGCTCAGTGTCTGGATAGTATCCTTCAGCAACAGTGTGATTTCGGGGTGGAGATTGTCGTGGGCGAGGATTGCAGTACCGACTCCACACGTCAGATCTGTGAGGAGTATGCCGAGCGATATGGCGATCGTGTGCGACTGATCTGTTCGGGGCAGAATGTGGGTATGCGTGCCAACTACCGCCGTGTCGCAGAAGTTGCGCGGGGTAAGTATGTGGCCTACTGCGATGGCGATGATTACTTTGTGGCGCAGAATAAGTTGCAGGAGCAGGTCGAGGCTTTGGAGAGCCGTCCCGATTGCGGCTTGTGCTGTACTCGTTCGTTGCGATTTATTGAGGGTACAACGCAGCGTTGGAACTACCCCAAAGGGCCAATGCATGAGCGGATGGAGGATCTGCTCTACAACAATACGGTGGAGAATTGTACGGCTCTTGCAAGGCGCGATCTGTTGATGAAATATTATAACGAGGTGCGCCCAGAGGAACATCCCGAATGGTTGACCGATGATCAGCCGATGTGGATCTGGTTCTCGTCACAGGCGGGAGTTATCTGCTTGGAGAGTGTGACGGCGGCACATCGACTACTCTCGGAGAGTGTGAGTCAGAGTTGCGACTACAAACGGAAAATTGCCTTTTGTGACTCGTTGATGGATATTTCGCTTTGGATGGATCGTCATTACGGGTCGGGCAAGCATCTCCGCTCACTCAGCCGCCGCCGAATGGAGGTGGCCTTGTGGGTACTCTCGCGCGAGGGTAGCGTGGGTGAGTATGTGAGTCGCTGGTGGCATGATGTCAGACGCAATCCATCGCTTCTCGGAAGCCTTGCAGGGTATGGCCTGATTGTGAAAAACGGAATGAAAAGGATAATTCAAAATTCACACCCGTAACGGGTGTTTTATTAGTGGGAAAGTAGTTTAGCTGATAACTGCCTTTAGAAAGAGTTGCACGGCAACATAAAACAGGTCTTAGACCTGCGTCACTCCACCGCACCCGTAACGGGTGTTTTGTGAGGGGGGGAGGTAGTTTAGCTAAAAAGCATAACAAGGCCAATTAAGCACGTCACTCCACCGAGCCCTTAGGCGAGGATTGGAGTCGCTAACGGAGAAAAATGAATATAGAGATGCCAATCACCACTCGTAAAACTCGTGATGTGGCATGACGTTCTAAAATAAGGCATGCGAAAGCAACTATCTCGGCCGAAGCAGGCGTTACGCCTGTGAATTTTGAATTTTGAATTTTGAATTTCAAAATACACCTGTTTAAATAAAAACTATGCGAACCAAAGATAGATATGAGGCGGTAATTGCCTATTTCCAGCAGGCGATGCCTGTGGCGGAGAGCGAACTCAATTACGGTTCGCCATTTGAATTGCTAGTGGCGGTGATCTTATCGGCACAATGTACCGACAAACGTGTCAACATGACCACTCCTGCACTCTTTGCCGCCTACCCAACGGCTGAGGCGATGTCGCAGGCTACGGCCGAAGAGATCTTCCCTTATATCAAAAGCATCTCATATCCCAACAACAAAGCCAAACACTTGGCTTCGATGTCGCGTATGCTTGTCGAGGAGTTCGGCGGTGAGGTGCCGAGCGATGTGAAGGAGCTGCAACGTCTTCCAGGTGTGGGGCGTAAGACGGCCAATGTCGTTGCGGCTGTCATTTGGCAACAGGAGGTTA
>CAYTGT010000255.1:0-2178 GCA_964437405.1 uncultured Alistipes sp. | reverse complement strand
CCGTGGGATGCCGAAACAGGGATAATCGAGGTCGAAAAATTGGCTACGACAGAGGCCATCGGAGAGATCGGATTGGACTTTGCATGCGAAGTCAGTCGCGAGAGGCAAATAGCAATTTTTGAGGAGCAATTACAACTCGCCGAGCAGTATCAGAAACCCGTTGTTCTGCATTGTGTCAGAGCCTTCGAGCAGACGATGATGATACTTAGTAAATACACTCTGCGAGCGGTGATTTTTCACGGATTTATCGGCAGCAAGGAGCAAGCTGCGCAAGCCATCAATAGAGGTTATTATCTATCATTTGGCGATAGAACATGGAAATCACCTAAAACCATTGAGGCTCTGCGTAATACACCGCCCGACAAGATATTTATCGAGACCGATGATGCCGAAACCACAATAGTTAAACAATACCTTAAGGTAACGCGTGTTAAGAATATAAATATTAAAGAGTTACAACAAGCGATAATAGACAATTACAATAGAATTTTCAGCCATAATGAACAATAGCTGGTTAGAGAGAACTGAACTACTTTTAGGCGAGGAGAAACTCGCGCTTTTACACCATGCCAATGTCTTGGTAGTAGGACTTGGCGGAGTGGGAGCTTACGCAGCCGAAATGATAGCTCGCGCAGGCGTGGGACGCATGACTATCGCTGACGCCGACACCGTTTCGGAGAGCAACATCAATCGTCAACTCATCGCACTACACTCCACCATCGGTCGCGAAAAGAGCGAATTGATGGCTGAGCGCCTTCGAGACATCAATCCAGAAATTGAATTACAGGTGATAAACCGCTTTATAAAAGATGACGAAACCGATGCGCTCCTCGATTCTCAATCGTTTGATTATGTGGTAGATGCAATAGACACTTTATCGCCAAAGCTCGCACTAATCAAAGGCGCTTTGGATCGTTCGATTCCGCTTGTCAGTTCGATGGGTGCTGGTGCGAAGACCGACCCTACGAAGATGGAGATTTGCGATATTGCAAAGACCCATCATTGCCCTCTCGCCCATATGTTACGCAAGCGACTTCATAAAATAGGTATCCGCAGCGGCTTCCAAGCGGTCTTTTCGCCTGAACCCGTCAGAGAGGGAGCGATGATACTCTGCAACGAGCAAAACAAGAAGTCGAATACTGGTACCATTTCATATATCCCTGCGTTATTTGGTATAGGATGCGCCTCGGTGGTGATCAGGGGGTTAATTAATGAATTGTAAACATTTGAAAACAATGAAGATAGTATTTCTTGACGAATATTCCGTTTGTGGACAGGATCTGAGCCGCATAAAGCACATGGGAGAGTATGTGGGTTATGAAACAACCTCTCCTGCTCAACTTCTTGAGCGAGTAAAGGATGCCGAAGTAATCATCACCAACAAGGTTGTGCTCGATGCCGATACCATCGCCCAACTGCCCACCCTGCGACTGATCTGCGTAGCGGCCACAGGCATGAACAATGTAGATCTGGAGGCTGCTGCCGAGCATGGCATTATGGTGCGCAACGCCATCGGGTACTCAACCGAATCGGTTGCCGAAGCGACAATCTCTTCGGCATTGGCTCTGATGCGCGAGGTGGCATACTACAACGACTATTTTCACGCGGGCCACTACTCTGCATCGCAACGCATCTTCAATTTCGATCGCCCAACAGCCCAAATTTCAGGCAAACGCTGGGGCATTATTGGCTTAGGAAATATCGGTCGCCGAGTAGCGTGTTTGGCTGAGGCTTTTGGATGCGAGGTTAGTTACTATTCTACTTCAGGTATTACTCGAGATGAATCATACAAATCAGTATCACTTAATGAGTTATTATCAGAATCTGATATCATTTCAATCCATTGCCCATTGAACGATAAGACCAACAATCTGATCAGCAGCCATGAGCTACAAAAGATGAAACGCTCGGCGATTTTGATTAATGTTGCACGCGGCGGCATAGTCAACGAAGAGGCTTTGGCAGAGGCTCTGAATAACGGCACGATACGCGGTGCTGCGTTGGATGTTTTCTCTTCGGAGCCGTTGCGCCAATCACCACTCTACTCTATCAAGGATCGTTATCGACTTCTCGCCTCGCCACACAACGCATGGTCATCGGTCGAGGCCATTGGCAAATTGATTGAGTGCATCGCCGACAACATCGAGAACTACGCAAAACAACTACAAGAACAAATTA
>CAYTGT010000254.1:0-2184 GCA_964437405.1 uncultured Alistipes sp. | reverse complement strand
GTATGACTGATACTTTGGGTCGTATGCACTCAGATGCTCAGTTTGCAGGTTCTTCATCAGTACCAGCACACGTTGAGATGATGGGCTTCTTGGGTATGGGTAACAACCCAATGGTAGGTGCAACAGTTGCCGTTGCCGTTGCCGTTCAGGAGGCTATGACACAAAGTAAATTTAGCTTAGTCTAAATAGTAATCCCCGCAGGCGATTGTCTGCGGGGATATTTATTTAACAAGAGATTCTCAAAGCAGATCTTCAATCTACCCTACTTCTTCTACTCCTTGATGAAGGCGGCATCAAAGGCAATATCTGATGGCTCGAAGTCGATATGTCTTACATATTTCAAAGACTCGGCGGCGCCACTCTCGCGGTTCATGCCACTATCCTCCCACTCAACAGACAAAGGGCCGTTATAGCCTACACGATTTAACTCGCGGATAATCTCCTCGAAATTGATCTTACCACGTCCGAGACTTCTGAAATCCCAATAACGATCCTGATGGCCGAATGGCAGGTGGCCACCAAATACTCCGCCCTTTGTAGGTTTATCGCTCCACCATACATCTTTGCAGTGAACGTGGAAAATACGATCGCCAAACTCGCGGATGAAGGCCAAATAATCAACGCCCTGATAACCCATGTGGCTCGGATCGAAGTTAAATCCAAAGGCTGGGTGGTAATCCAATGCCTTTAACAACATCTCTGCTGAAGCGATATCGAAAGCTATTTCGGTAGGATGTACCTCAAGAGCAAATCGGATTCCCTGCGCCTGATAACTATCCAAAATAGGTTTCATCCTCTGTGCTACCTCCGCAAAACCATCAGTTATAGTCTGTGGCGGTACGGGAGGGTATGAATAGAGCAGATGCCAGATCGGGCTGCCAGTAAAGCCAATAACAGTCTTTACACCCAACATCACAGCGGCCTTACCCGTTTTGATCATCTCCTCAGCAGCTCTCTGGCGTACTCCCTCTGGATCGCCATCACCCCAAATATAGGAAGGGAGAATTGATTTATGACGAGAATCAATAGGGTCGCAAACGCACTGACCAACTGCGTGATTTGATACACCATAAAGTTCAAGGCCATACTTTTTCAGCGTACCCAGAACTTCGTTGCAATACTCTCCAGATAGTTTTTCCAGACATAGATGATTGTCATTGCATGCGATTTCGATACCGTCATATCCCCAATCCTTTGCCTTTGCACAGAGTGTTTCAAGCGGCATATCGCCCCACTGAACTGTAAATAACAAGACTTTTCGAGCCATATCCTTAGTGTTTAGTGGTATTTGAAAAAATTAGTAGTTTTAGTAGTATTACAAATATAACAAAGATTTCGGAAAGTTGTGGCCTACACGGATATATTTTTAGGTGCAATACGGTAAGTAAGAGATATATAACGCCAAAAAAGAAAGCACCCCACAACCAAAGGCGGCGTGGGGTGCAAAATCTTTTATCAAGTATTACTCCAACTTGTATGGCTCACGATAAGCATAGTGGAGCTTAGAATTAGCCTCATCATCATTCATAAACTTCTGAACGATAGGATTCCATGACAATGGACGATTCAACTCATATGCGATGTTACCGATGTTACACATTGTGCATGAAGAGTGACCAACCTCAACAGGAACATTTGGATCGCGGCGAGTCTTGATACCGTTGATAAAGCTCTGGTAGTGACCTACGTTAGTCTCATAAACAGCATTCTGCTCAACCTTAGAAGGCATCAGATCCTCTGATGATGCGAGGTATTTACCACGAGCAACGATAACCCATCCATTCTCACCATGTACGCGAACAGCCTGACCGTGACCAAACGACTTCTGGATCACCTCAATGCCGTTATCATAGCGATATGTCAAGCACTTATGCAAACTCGCTGCTGGAGGCAAAATCTCGCTTGGACCTGAACCATCCTTACCGATGCACCACTGAGCGATATCGAACATGTGAGCGCCCCAATCGGTAGTAAAGCCACCGCCGAGGCCCTGATACCAGCGCCATGCACCCCAACACTCGTCACCACCACTTTCGGTAATGAGTGGGTTAAGCTCATGGTTATAATAGAACTTGGTAGACAATGGACCCAACCACTTCTCCCAATCCAAACCTGCAGGAACCTCCTGCTTAGGCAAATTGTAAGGCTTTGGGCCATCACCCACGTACGCCTCAATCAAACGAA
>CAYTGT010000253.1:0-2217 GCA_964437405.1 uncultured Alistipes sp. | reverse complement strand
CCCTTATGTTTTGGGTGTGAGCTCTGGAGCCAGCTTCGGTGTGGCTCTTTTTATATTGGGGGCTCCATTATTGGGTGTTGCGGGGTCGGAGTTACTCTCATCGTTTGGTATCGCTGGAGCTGCATGGTTAGGATCGGCTGCGGTATTGGCCATCGTGGGTGCGGTGAGTCGCCGAATCAAGGATGTGATGGTGATTCTGATCTTGGGTATGATGATCAGTTCGGGCGTTAGTGCTGTGGTGCAGATTCTGCAATACCTTAGTCACGAGGAGGCTTTGAAAAGTTTTGTCGTATGGACTATGGGATCGTTGGGCGATGTGACTTTTGATCAGTTGTGGCTGATCGTTGCGGCGGTAGTGGTAGGATTGGTGTTTGCTGTGGCGGTTATCAAACCGATGAATATGTTGCTTTTGGGTGAGGCTTACGCTCGCACTATGGGACTTAATGTGAAGCGCACGCGAACAATGATCCTGCTCTCGACTACATTACTCGCAGGTACTGTGACGGCCTTTTGTGGGCCTGTCGGGTTTATCGGATTGGCGATTCCGCATGTTGCACGTGCATTGTTTATGGAGGCTGATAATCGGGTGTTGCTTCCTGCGGCGGCTCTGCTCGGTGCGGTTGCATTGTTGTTGTGTGATGTGGTGTCGAAGATGCTCACCCTACCGCTTAATAGCGTGACGGCTCTGTTGGGAATCCCGATTGTGGTGTGGATCGTTGTGCGTAATAAAAATATAGTGTAGGAGATGATTCGTTTTGAGAACTTGAAGTTGGGTTACGGCTCACGTATATTGATAGATAATCTCTCGGCTACGATCGAGGGTGGTACGCTCACAGCTTTGGTCGGACGTAACGGTACGGGTAAAAGTACGTTGTTGCGTGCCATTGTGGGACTGGGTGAGCGACTCGGTGGCGATATTAAGTTGCAGGGCCAATCTATCGGGTCGCTTGTCGCTGGGCAGTTATCTCAACTCGTAGCCTTTGTTACGACCGATAAGGTGCGTATTTCTAACCTGAAATGCCGCGATGTGGTGGCTTTGGGGCGTGCGCCATACACTAATTGGATTGGACGTATGCAGGAGCAGGATCGTCAGATTGTCGAGCAGTCGTTGGCGTTGGTCGGCATGGCCGATTTTGCGGATAAGACGATGGATCAGATGTCTGATGGCGAGTGTCAACGCATCATGATTGCCAGAGCTTTGGCACAGCAGACTCCAATCATATTGTTGGATGAGCCTACAGCCTTTTTGGATATGCCTAATCGTTATGAATTGTGTATCTTGTTGAGCCGTTTGGCTCATGAGCAGCAGAAAGCGATACTCTTCTCAACACATGAATTGGATATTGCGTTGGAATTGTGTGATATGGTGGCTTTGATCTCTCCTCCTTCGCTACATATCTTGCCTACCGAGCAGATGATCAGTAGCGGTTATGTCGAGGAGCTATTTTCTAATGAGGTGATGAGTTTTGATCCTGAGTCAAGACGAGTGATAGTAAAATAAGATGTCGTGAGTTCTCCACTCACGACATCTTATTTTTCCCTTCTTAGAAACGAAATCCGATGTAAAATCTTACAGACTCGGTTTTGAGCTTAGAGCCTCCCTCCTTGTCAGTATAGTCTGGACTGAACTTACCATAATAAACCTCTCCATAATCGGCTTTACCCGAACGCATCTCAATACCCAACGAGATTAACTTCCACGAGATAGAAGCACCCATATTAGTAAAGAGTGCAAAGCTGTTATAAATCTCCTCGTCCTCCATAAAATAGAGCATCGAGTATGATGGTGTCAGACGATAATATACCGATAACTTGAGGTGGTGCACAGGGTTGATGGTGAATGATGGACCGACCTGCATACCTGCCTCACCGTGAAATAGGTTGTAACGCTCCTTCTCCTTGAATAACTCGCTACCTATGAAGGAGTATTGTGAAGCATTGATATCGAGCCAGCTCCAATCCACACCGAACTTCATCATACGTGCGATAGGCTTCTTGTGCAGAAAGAATGTTCTTCCCCATGAGATTGATGCTCCCCACTTACCCTCATACTCGGCTTCACCTTCGGTATCGCTCAGCGTCTGAGTCACGTATGCAATATTTGCATATCCCTTATGTTTATTCCACACCTTATTGTACTTCAAGTACATTCTCTCGTTACGCTTTTTGCGCTTAGCATCTGCTATTTCTTCCTGACTTTGAGCCATAGCCGAACCG
>CAYTGT010000252.1:0-2218 GCA_964437405.1 uncultured Alistipes sp. | reverse complement strand
CAGGTACGCGTTGAGCGCCGTCCATACCAGTTCACTTATGAGGATGACTTGGGCGCACACTTCATGCATACTGAGACTTTCGAGGAGATCAACATTGACAAGAACTTGATCGACAACTACGACTTGATGGCTGACGGCCAGATCGTAGAGGTTATGTTCCACACAGAGAAGGAGACAGTTCTTTCAGCAGAGCTTCCTCCTGTTCTCGACATGGAGGTTACTTACACCGAGCCAGGAATCAAGGGTGATACAGCATCTACAAACTCTTTGAAGCCTGCAACAGTTAACACAGGAGCTACAGTTCGTGTTCCATTGTTCGTTAACACAGGTGATAAGATCCGCGTTGATAGCCGCACTCGCGAGTACAAGGAGCGTATCCGCTAATTAATAGCGTTTTAATATCGAGGGATTGTCCGATAAACACAACGGGCAATCCCTTTTTGTTTTCCCTCTCTCTTATTCATATCATCAGCTTTTCATATTTTGTTTATTGACCATTGTTACCTTTTTGTACTAAATATCGCGGATATCATATCATTTGTTGAATTTATTTTGTTTTATTGTTTAATTATAATTACATTTGCATAAACATAATCAATTTACAGATCAATAAAATTCAATATCATAATTATGAATATCTTTAATCACATAAAATTAGCTCTTTCTTTCTGCTTTGCGTTATTTGTTACAACTCTTGCAGCGCAAGAGATCACAGGTACATGGAAAGGAGAGCTATCCGTGCAAGGTACAAAATTACCTATTGCTATCCGCATTTGGCATGAGAGTGGGATCTATCAAGCATTGATGGATAGTCCTCAGCAAAGCGCTATCGGCATCAAGACCGAGGGTGTGAAGTATGAAAATGGCATGTTGTCACTCAGCGTACCCACTTTAGGCGTCACGGTGGTTGGCATGGTAAATGGTACAACTTATACAGCCATGTTCACGCAGGGGAATTTTCAACAACCTCTTGTCATGAAACGCACAAGCTCTTCGGCGGCCATCAGTCGAAAGCAAGAGCCTCTGCCACCCTATCCATATCTTGAGCAGGAGGTGAAATTTACATCGTTGGATAGCGGTGTGGAGCTACAAGGCACATTAACCCGCCCTACAGAGGATGGTAAATATCCAGCCGTTGTGTTGGTAACAGGTAGCGGAACTCAAAACCGCGATGAGGAGTTATTGGGGCACAAACCTTTTAAGGTCATTGCCGATTATTTGACTCGCCGAGGTATTGTTGTTCTCAGATATGATGATCGTGAATTTACCACCAAGACGTATAACGGAGCCACATCGCGCAACTATGCCAACGATGCGTTGGGAGCTGTTGCGTTCCTAAAGAGTCAGGGCATTGTTGACGGCAAGCGTATTGGTATCATTGGTCATAGCGAGGGTGGCACAATCGCATTTATGTGCGCCGCCGAGAATAATGATATTGCATTTATCGTCTCACTTGCTGGAATGACCGTCCCTGGAGACAAGTGTCTACAGGAGCAGAATCGCCGTGCAATAGCCTCCACAGGTCTAAGCGAGGAGATACAAAATAAGAGTCTCGAAGTGACGCAGGCAATCTTCGATGAGTACAAAAAGCGCGAGGTCAGCGACCTACAACAATCTGCCAAAACGATTGTGGATGAACTGATCACAAAACATTCGGCTCAAAATCTGCCCCCAGCGCTGACTCAAAACTTTGTGCAGACACTCCAGAAGACAAACGAGTGGATGAAATTCTTCCTATCGCACGATCCGTTGGTTGACATCAAGCAGATCAAATGCAGAGTTTTGGCACTAAACGGAACGAAAGATATACAAGTGTTGGCTGACGACAATTTAGCGGTATTAAAGAGTGCAGAAAACCTTTCGGGGCGACTCACAGCAAAGAAATATGAGGGGCTGAATCACCTATTCCAGCCATGCACGACGGGCGATGTGAGCGAGTATGCCACTATCGAACTTACCATATCGGAAGAGGTGTTATCGGATATGGCCGAATGGATCTTGGCAAAAGACTAAATTGAGCTGAAAAACATCCCGTGATGGCCCGTTCGGGTAGCAACCGCATGGCATACAGAATTATTTATGCCGAGAAGACCACTTCATAGGCAAAAAATTTTTCTATTCAGCTATTTATTTTGTATATTTGCATCGCAAAGCGTCTTGACAGCGACCACATCGGGTGCAGAAGGGAAGCTGAGCAGTAAACAGAGAAGAAAATTTT
>CAYTGT010000251.1:0-2251 GCA_964437405.1 uncultured Alistipes sp. | reverse complement strand
AAATCAACCGATTGCCCCGATTTTATGTACTAATTTTGACCAATAAGCCAAAAAATCCTTCTCTATTGCTTGAGAAGGATTTATTTAATTTATTAAACATCTCTATTAATTCTCAGGATTAGAGCCCATCACAATACGATAAAAATTACAACCGATAAAGTTGCCGAGAACTATCGAAAGATAGAATATCGCAATCGACTGCCAATTCTCGCTCCAGAACTCAAGAGGAGTTGCCAAATAATAAAATGCATCGGCCACGCAGTGTGGGAATCCGCAAGTGATAAAAAGTGGCACACCAAACAACATAGGGAGCACCTTACCCTGACGCGCAAATGTTACAGCTGTAGTCATAATAAATCCACAACCGATAGCCAATGCTCCACCACGCAATGGGCCAACATCCAATCGCAGTTGAAGTATTTGTTGAGCTGAAGCGCCTAAATCCATTGGGCTTAAACGACATAATATCGCAACAAGCAAACAACCGAGGATGTTACCGAGCAGTATTTCAAGCAATACTTTAAGTGATCGAGACAAAACAAACTCGCCCTGATCGTTACGCACATCGACAAACCCTGCACTACCTGTATAGAGCTTCAATTTATAGTTTACAACTGTCAACAATCCGAAAGAGAACAATACCCCACCGATGATGTTCATTGTTGCCAAATAACCCCATCCTGCGATACCTACCGCAATGCCCGAAAGCAGAGCTGAACGAAGAGTCTGTATAGTGTCGTGTTTCATACAAAAGTCTATTTCCGCTGACAAAGATATGTAATTTGCATCTATAAACAAGCATAAAAGCCCAATATGATGTGTTTTATGGGAATATTTATCTTCAGAAGAGCCGTTTTGACTTGTTTGTTTTGCATAAAAGAGTTATATTTGTATGATAAGAATTTACTTATGCAAAGTATGGATAAAAACAACATAGTAGTCGCTCTGCATGGGGTGTCAATATACCACACCGATGAAGGAAATAAACGATCTGGCAAGGATGATGAATTGGTTTTGTCGGATGTGAACCTTGAGGTGCGTGAGGGTGAAATGGTCTACTTCATTGGGCGTGTCGGAAGCGGCAAAAGCACCTTACTTAAAACTTTATATGCCGAGGTGCAACTACTTGAGGGTGAAGGAAAAGTAGTAGGTGTAAATCTGCGCCGATTGAAACGTAGTGAAATCCCCTATTTGCGCCGTAAGATGGGTATCGTTTTTCAGGATTATCAGCTATTAGACGATAGAAACGTATTCTACAATCTTTATGATGTGATGCGTGCTACGGGTTGGAAAAACGACAGCGACATTCGCCGCCGAATAGATGAAGTGCTGACACTCGTTGGGTTGGAGAATAAAGCATATAAAATGCCGCACGAATTGTCGGGTGGAGAGCAGCAACGATTGGTTATCGCAAGAGCTTTGACCAATTCGCCTCGACTGATTTTGGCCGATGAGCCAACAGGCAACCTTGATCCTGTATCGGCAGACGAGATAATGAAGCTCTTTCGTCAGATCACAGCCAAAGGGTGCGCCATCATCATGTCGACCCACAATACGGCTCTAATCGAACAATACCCTGCTCGCACAATAATGTTTGCAAAGGGCAAAACTTCGGAGATCGACATCGAAAAGATGTTTTTATAGCGATGAGATGAAAAAATAGGTAGAATCTCCGATTCTTCGATTTGGAAAAGTCGAATAAAAATCCTATTTTTGTACGTTTTTACAGAAGATTTGAAAAGACACTAAATAATGAGTACAGAACAAGAAATTGTCAAAAGACAAGAGGAGGAATATTCAGCGTCCAACATTCAGGTGCTGGAGGGTTTGGAGGCCGTGCGTAAGCGCCCTGCCATGTATATCGGAGATGTAGGAGAGAAGGGTCTCCACCACTTGGTATATGAGGTGGTAGATAACTCTATTGACGAGGCGTTGGCTGGACATTGTGACGATATCCAGGTTACGATCAACGAGGACAACTCGATCACCGTTAAGGATAACGGACGTGGTATTCCGACTGATTTCCACGAGAAAGAGGGAAAATCTGCGTTGGAGGTGGTACTTACAGTGCTTCACGCAGGTGGTAAGTTCGACAAGGGCAGCTACAAGGTTTCAGGAGGTCTGCACGGTGTGGGTGTATCGTGTGTGAACGCACTTTCTACCCTTCTGGTTGCCGAGATTCATCGTGGTGGCAAGATTTACAAACAATCTTACAGCAAGGGTGTTGCCACCTCCAAGATGGAGATTGTGG
>CAYTGT010000250.1:0-2258 GCA_964437405.1 uncultured Alistipes sp. | reverse complement strand
CATCATTATTTTCCCTCATTCGTTAGATTTTTCCAGAGATAAGATGTATCTTTGTCGTTATGGAATCAAAGATACTTCAAGGACTAAATCAGGCGCAGTATGATGCGGTGGTGAACTACCAAGATCCATCGCTGATTATTGCGGGTGCAGGGTCGGGCAAGACCCGTGTGCTGACCTCACGTATAGCATATATGTTGGAGCAGGGTGTCAAGCCGTGGAACATCCTTGCGCTCACGTTTACCAACAAAGCCGCCTCGCAGATGCGCGAGCGCATTGAGCAGATGGTCGAGGGCTCGGCCAGCCGCTACATTCGCATGGGTACTTTTCACTCGGTCTTTTCGCGTATTCTCAGGGAGAATGCCGAGCGCATAGGCTACACCCAATCATTCACTATCTATGAGCCCAACGACTGCAAAAATCTTCTGAAAACCATCTGCCGCGAGTTGGGCGTGGCTGATGACAAATACAAGCCACAACGTGTGCTCTCGCGTATTTCGTATGCTAAAAATGCTTTGATCACCCCTGGTGCCTACATCGCCAATGCGAGCTTCGCTGCGGAGGATCGTCAGGCGCAAATGCCATGCTTTGGCGAGATATATGATGCCTATTGCCGCCGCTGTAAGCAGAACGGAGCGATGGATTTCGATGATCTGCTGTTGCAGACTAACATCCTGCTGAGAGACTGCCCCGATGTGCTGGCGAAGTATCAAGAGCAATTCCAATATATTTTGGTAGATGAGTATCAGGATACCAACTATGCCCAATATATCATCATCCGCCGCCTTTCGCTCAACCATTCGCGTGTCTGCGTTGTGGGCGATGATGCTCAGAGTATCTACTCGTTCCGAGGCGCCAAGATCGAGAATATCCTCTCCTTCCAGAAGGATTACCCTGCGGCAAAGGTCTTTAAGTTGGAGCAGAACTATCGCTCTACGCAGACCATCGTCAATGCCGCCAACTCGGTCATCGAGCGCAACTCGCGCCGCATGAAGAAGGTCTGTTTCTCGGAGGGTGAGTCGGGTGAGAAGATCCGCATCGTGCGTAGCTACACCGACCGCGAGGAGGGCGATGTTATCGCACAAGATATACGCGAGAAACTCAATGGGACGGAGGATAGCTGGAACGATGTTGTGGTGCTGTACCGTACCAACAACCAGTCGGCTGTCGTGGAGCAGTCGCTAAGGCGCCACGCCATCCCATACCGCATCTACAAGGGCAGCTCGTTCTACGACCATAAGGAGATCAAAGATGTGATGGCCTACATTCGTCTGGTCATCAATCCTAAGGATGATGAAGCCTTCAAGCGCGTGGTGAACTATCCCGCGCGTGGAATTGGCGACACCACCGTAGGTCGTATCGAGGAGCTTGCCAAAGGACGCAATCAATCTATGTGGGAGGCGGTCGATGAGTTGGTCAATGAGGCTGCCACGTTGGGTGACGCAATGCAGAAGGCCATAGCCCGCAAGGTGACCGAATTTGTCAATCTGATACGCGAGCTGGCCGCCGCACGCGAGTCAAAGTCGTTGTATGACTTTGGTCTGGAGCTTGCATCACGAAGCGGTATTTTGCAGCTCTACCGTCAGGAGAATACCCCCGAATCGCAGAGCGCCATTGATAATATCGAGGAGTTGTTGAACTCTATGCAACTCTTTCGCGAGCAGCGTGAGGCCGAAATTCGCAATGGCGAACGTGAGGAGTCGGAGCAACCGACAATCGAGGAGTGGTTGCAGAGCGTGATGCTGATGACCGACATGGATAATGATCAGACTCAGAGCGATGACCGCGTGACGCTGATGACCGTACACTCGGCCAAAGGTCTGGAGTATAAATATGTCTACATTGCAGGTTGTGAGGAGAATCTCTTTCCTTCGCAGCGTGCTATGGAGAGTGCAGATGGAGTGGAGGAGGAGCGCCGATTGTTCTATGTGGCTCTGACCCGCGCCAAGAGTGAAGCGATGATCACCTATTGCGATATGCGTTATAAGTGGGGTAATATGGAGTTCTCGTCGCCAAGTCGCTTCCTGAGAGAGATTGACCCCCAATATATCGAGTGCGAGGAGGATCTCTCGCCAAAATCCGATAGCTCGGCTCAAGGCTCATTGACAGGCCGTATGGGTAACTTCTCGCAAAGCTCAGCCACCGAGCGCCGTAATGGTCAGACGGCTGTTGAGGCTCTGCGTCAGAGGTTTGACTACCGTTTCCAGCAGAAGCGCGAGGCGGCTGGTCAGGGCGCAAGGGCAGGGTATGGCTCAGCGCAA
>CAYTGT010000249.1:0-2309 GCA_964437405.1 uncultured Alistipes sp. | reverse complement strand
CGAGCGATGACCCATATCTGATTAACGCTACGGTACTTAATCAGGTCAACGGAAAGTATGGCGTGTTGGATATTATCAATTCGGGTTCTGCTATGGAGTTCGATACTCAGACTTTGCAACATATTACAAGGGTAGTGCAATACCTTAATATTCATACTCTTTGGTTTGAGGCACATTACCTATATCGTCATCGTCTACAAGACTTTGCCGAGCAGTTTGATTCGGTTAAAGTGAAATTCCGTTGTGGTATAGAGAGTTTCGATGGTGCGCTCCGCCGAAAATGGAATAAGGGAGTTGCCGAGGGCGTGACGGCTCAAGATGTGGCACGCTATTTTAATGGAGTATGCCTTCTTTGTTGTGTTGAGGGTCAGACGAAGGAGCAGATTCTTCAAGATATAGCTTTGGCAGAGGAGTATTTTGAGTATTATAGTGTCAATCTTTTTTGTGATAATACGACATCATTGAAGCGCGATCATGCGCTTGCACG
Source organism: uncultured Alistipes sp. (assembly GCA_964437405.1). GTDB lineage: Bacteria > Bacteroidota > Bacteroidia > Bacteroidales > Rikenellaceae > Alistipes. Next base: position 1,822 of record CAYTGT010000249.1, on the reverse strand, counting down.
TTGGTTTGAGGATGAAGTGTATCCCAAACTCAAGGATAACCCTAAAGTCGAGGTGTTGCTAAATAATACAGATTTAGGAGTGGGGTAGCGCCCACTCTTTTTTTTGAAGATTTGGTGAGTGTGATGTAATTTTATTGAGGCTTTCGATCTCAGAACTCTCGAATGAGCTTAATCTAAATAGATAGTGTATGCCTGCCCCTTGATTTTTGTGAAGGCTAACTTCTGTTTGTTTCCCGCCTTCATCGAGCAACGCTTTCTCAGTTCATCTACGCCGATATGAAACTCCCTGAGCAAAATATCTGTCCCCACGCCTTTAAATTCTCGTTTTAGGCTCTTTATATCGAACGGCTCGATGCGATTGATTCTCTCCACTCGCCCGATCACGTCACGAGGCTCCAACTCCGCAAATCCGAATGAGTTATTGCTCCAAACATCAGCCACCGAACGCATCGCCTGCGCCACTATGCGTGCTTTCTGCAGTGCTACATCGGGTACTATGAGATAGTTGTATTTCGATGGTGTGAAATCTTCTTGACAAGTACAATCCTCTAACTCCGAGCGCGACAACTCTACTCTCCCTCGCTCCACAGCATGAGCAGCGATCTGTGCTTCTCCCGTGCCGATGTATATCATCACCTCCTTACACTCTCCTGCGAGCGACACCACCTCCACCGATGCTTCAGGAAAGAGTCTGAATGCCTCCTCTACATCAAACAGCGGAGAGTTCTTGATTGCGATTTTATCTCCCACACCTCGCATCTTGTCATACAACTCGACCACATTAGGAGAACAATCCTCCAATCTGACTAATTTTTTCCCCTCTGCCGAGCGGCGATCAGGGTCAATATATACCCAATCAAAATGCTCTTTGCATGATGAGAGATACTCCTCTGCCGTTGAGGTCACAATCTCTACATTATTGACCCCTAAACGGCGCATATTTTCTCTTACAACATCCGCCAACACATCATCTTTCTCGATTGCAACAACTCGCTTAAAATGCTTCGCAAAGCCGAGAGAGTCGATTCCTAATCCGCACGTTAGATCCAACAACGAATCCCCCTCAAGCGGTTTAGCGGCAGTGGTCTGTTCGCTCGAAGATTGTTCAAAACCTCGGCCAGGGATTATTGCCGCCACTTTGTAAAGCGAAGGAAGTTTATGGCGTGCACGCGCGAGATACTTCACCTGTGTTGCCACCACTCTGGCGTGCGGCAGAGTTTTGTCAAGCGCCACCTTGAGAGGATCCCTCTCCAAATTGCACTTTATAGCCTCTCGCACCTCTGGCTTAAGCAGTATCTCAAACTCCTCGCGCGTCATCGCTCCGCTTCCCTAAAGTTACTTCATAAATACGAAATATACGGCCAGAATCAGACATCCGAACGCCGCCATGTGATTCCAATGTAGCGCCTCGCCTCGGAACACTACGGTCGAAAACAGGGTAAAAACCACAAGCGTGATCACCTCTTGTATCACTTTCAACTGCATAAGCGTGAAAGGGCCTCCGTTGCCTATAAATCCGATTCTGTTGGCTGGAATCTGACATGAGTATTCTGCTAAGGCGATTACCCATGAAAAGAGAATGACCAAATATAGTGGCCACGATGAGATGAGCTTCATCTCCTGTAACTTCAAGTGGCCATACCAAGCGAAAGTCATGAATATATTGCTGACAATGAGCAGCAAAATAGTATAAAAAATTTTCATCTTGTCAAAAACGGTTTCTTATTCCGCCGCAAAGATAGTGATTAATGGATGAAATCAGCTCCTCAAGTTTCGTTTTTGCAAAAAAAATAATTGCAAGCCTAAAGGCACAAACCTTTTT
>CAYTGT010000248.1:0-2325 GCA_964437405.1 uncultured Alistipes sp. | reverse complement strand
CGTGTCATTAGATGTGAAGCCCGCCGAGGTGGTCTCGATCGTGGGACCAAGCGGTGCGGGGAAGACCACATTGTTGCAGATTTTGGGCACACTATCGAAGATGGATAGCGGCTCTCTGATAATTGATGGCGAGCAGGTCGGAGCGTTGAAAGATGAGGAGCTCTCCGACTTCAGAAACCGCAAAATAGGTTTCGTATTCCAATTTCACAACCTTCTGCCTGAGTTCACAGCTTTGGAGAATGTGATGATCCCTGCACTCATTGCAGGCCGAGACAAACGAGAAGTCGAGCAAGAGGCAAAGAATTTATTGGTGATGATGAACCTCAAGGAGCGCACGACACACAAGCCCGCCGCACTTTCGGGTGGCGAGCAGCAACGAGTAGCCATCGCTCGCGCCTTGATCAACCGACCAGTGTTATTGTTAGCCGATGAGCCATCGGGAAACCTCGACTCAAAAAACCGAGACGAGATACATTCGCTCTTTTTCCGCTTGCGCGAGGAGTTGGGACAAACAACCATCATCGTGACCCATGACGAAAATCTGGCAAAGATGGCCGATCGCACAATCGGGATGAAGGATGGAGAGATTATTTAACAAGCTACAATCATCCCGAAATTTATACTGAAATTCATACCAAACACCGACCCAAGTTCCACAAAAATGGAGAGAGAAGAGTTAAGAGATCTGTTAGAGCATCTGCACGATAAATACAATCGTGCAGAGTTCATCGAGCCCGACCCAATCAGCATACCCCACTCATTTTCAGAGAGAGAGGATCGAGAGGTCTCAGGTTTTTTAGCTGCCGCCATAGCGTGGGGCAACCGCAAAGCCATAGTCAAGAGTGCACGCCGCATGATGCAATATATGGACGATGCGCCTGCTGACTTTGTGCGAAATGCCTCTGCAAGCGAGCTTCAACATCTGCAAAGCTACGTGCACCGCACATTCAATGGGCAGGATTTTACAGATTTTGTACTCGGCATGAGGCATATAATAGAGAATTGGGATGGCATTGGCAAGTTCTTCGAGCAAGAATATCAAGCAACCGAAGATATGGCGAAGGTATTGTCGCGTTTCAGACGCGAATTTTTCACCGCACCACATAATCCACACTCCGAAAAGCACCTCTCCTCGATAGATAAGGGAGCGGCGTGCAAGCGCCTGAATATGTATATCCGCTGGTTTGTAAGACGAGACAACCGAGGTGTCGATTTCGGATTGTGGCAGAAGATCCCAATGTCGGCATTATACCTTCCTCTCGATGTTCACACAGGCAACATGGGACGTGCGTTGGGGCTCCTTAACCGCAAGCAAAGCGATTGGAAAGCTACGGCCGAGATCACAGCCTCTCTTAGAGAGTTCGATTCTACTGATCCTGTGCGCTATGACTTTGCGCTCTTCGGAGCGGGTATTGATGGGTTCTTAAAGGAGTAATACACGACCTAATATGCGCCGAGGAGGATTCACATTCAAGCAGTTTCACATCGACCATAGCCGTTGCGCTATGAAGGTCGGCACGGATGGCACATTGCTGGGAGCGTGGGCAACCCTCCCCTCTCAGGCCAAACGCATCCTTGACATAGGTACAGGTAGTGGACTGATCGCTATCATGGCGGCACAGCGCCATTCCACAGCGCATATCTTAGCCATTGACATTGATCAAGATTGCATCGTTCAAGCCAAAGAGAACACTGAAGCCTCTCCTTGGGCCGACCGTATCGAGGTGATACACTCTGCTGTGCAAAATTTTGCCATATCGGAAGATACTCCGAAATACGATGTAATTATCTCCAATCCACCATATTTTGTAGATTCAATGCTCCCGCCCGACAAACAACGATCAACGGCACGCCACACTTCAACACTTTCATTCAAAGAGTTGACAGATAGTGTTCTGAGTCTGTTGGCGCAGGATGGGATCTTTGCCTTAATTCTCCCCACCGCCGAGAGTCAACGATTACTTTCAGCGGCCAGAGGACGATTATTTGTTAGGCGGCGTTGCGAAGTGTGGTCAACACCCGATAGTGGTTCTCGGCGAGTGATGATGGAATTGCAAAAGGAGCCGCCAGCAACACTCCCCGAAACCGAGAAACTCATCATCGAGGAGGGCGGAAGACACGTTTATAGCGAAGAATACAAGGCTCTAACGGCTGAATTTTATCTAAATTTTTGATTTTTCGGCAAAGTAGAGTATCTTTGTCAGAGATAAGTGATTAAAAATTACTACCATGAAACGATTTATTTCAATTTTTGCGCTTGAAATTTTTGCTTTTTCAAGCGTTTCGGCTCAGAACAATATCTGGAAAGCTGTCATAGGTCCATAC
>CAYTGT010000247.1:0-2379 GCA_964437405.1 uncultured Alistipes sp. | reverse complement strand
ATTGTAGCTGCTGGTGGTAGCGTAGAAAAGTTGTAATCTTAAAACTTAAATTAATAATATGAACGGTTATCTGATTGCTGGTATAGTTGTAGCGCTCGTAGTGCTACTTCTGGCTACCAACAAGAAACTCGTTGAAACATTGAAAAACATATACAAGATCGAGGAGTTGCGTAAGCGTATCGGTTACACATTGCTTCTTTTGCTTGTATATCGTTTGGGCTGTTTTGTGGTACTGCCGGGTATCAACCCAAATATGTTGGGCGCTGATTCTGCGTTGGCAAACCAGATGGAGAGCAACACCCTGTTGGGTCTGCTTGACGTATTCTCTGGTGGTGCATTTGCCAATGCTGCGATTTTCGCACTCGGTGTGATGCCATACATCACCGCTTCTATCATCATCCAGCTGTTGGGTATCATGGTGCCAGCAGTTCAGAAGTTGCAGAAGGAGGGTGAGAGTGGTCGCCGCAAGATGAACCAATGGACACGTTTGCTGACTATCATCGTACTCTGTATTCAGGGCCCAGCATACGTGGCTAACCTCTATCGCACAATGCCACAGGAGGCATTTATCTATGGAGGTACATTCACTTTCTTCGCCTATGCGACAGTTATCCTCATCGCAGGTACCATGTTTACCATGTGGCTCGGTGAGCGAATTACGGACAAGGGTATCGGTAACGGTATCTCAATGATCATCATGATCGGTATCGTAGCACGTCTACCTCAAGCGTTGCTCGCAGAGTTTACAGCTCGCGTCAGCACATCGACAGGCTCGTTGATCATGTTCGTTGTGGAAATTGCCCTACTGTTCTTGGTGTTTATGGTAACAATTGCAGTTGTTCAGGCAGTACGCAAGGTGCCTGTGCAGTACGCTAAGCGCATCATCGGTAATAAGCAGTATGGTGGTGTACGTCAGTACATCCCACTCAAGATGAACGCTGCTAACGTAATGCCAATCATCTTTGCTCAGGCTTTGATGTTTGTTCCAGCGCTTATTCCAAGTTTGCGCGGTACATTCTCAGACATGCAGGGCTTCTGGTACAACTTCACATTGTCAGTGTTGGTAATCGCCTTCACATATTTCTATACAGCGATTATCATCAACCCTCAAATGATGGCAGAGGATATGAAGCGTAACGGTGGCTTTATCCCAGGCGTTAAGCCAGGTAAGCAGACCGTAGGTTATATCGATGCTATCATGACAAGAATCACTCTTCCAGGCTCAATCTTCTTGGCATTAGTGGCTATCATGCCAGGTCTTGCAATGAAGTTCTTGGGTGTTCAGCAGCAGTTCGCCTACTTCTATGGCGGTACATCGCTTCTGATCATGGTGGGTGTAATTCTTGACACTCTAAAGCAGATTGAGAGCTACCTGTTGATGCGTCACTATGACGGTCTTATGAAGACTGGACGTATTCAGGGCAGATAAGAGTCACCTCGATAAAGTTAGAAATAATAGAAATCGAGCCTGATTATAATAAAGTAAAGGTCGGCGCGCACCTCTTTTCGGGGAGGTGCCCAAGACCAAAATAACACGAATTAGATGATCTATCTTAAGACAGACGAAGAGATTGAGATTTTGAGAGAAAACAACATCTTGGTGAGTAAGACGCTCGCCGAGGTTGGGCGCAACATTCGCCCAGGAGTGACTACTCTGGAACTTGATCGAATCGCTGAGGAGTTTATCCGCTCACATGGCGCTACTCCAGCATTTTTGGGTTATCAAGGCTATCCTGCATCGCTTTGTATTTCGATCAACGAGCAGGTTGTACATGGAATCCCAGGCGATAGAGTCATCAATGAGGGCGATATTGTATCGGTAGATTGTGGTACATTTTTGAAGGGGTTTGTTGGTGATTCGGCATATACGTTTGCCGTAGGCGAAGTCTCGGATGAGGTACGCAGACTTCTGGACGTTACCAAAGAAGCTCTTTATAAAGGTACAGCACAGGCGAAAGTCGGAAATCGCATTGGCGATATCTCCGCAGCAGTGCAAGAGCACGCAGAGCGTAATGGCTATGGCGTGGTGCGCGAATTGGTAGGACATGGTGTGGGACGAAAGATGCACGAAGATCCCGAGGTACCAAATTTCGGCGCACGAGGCAGAGGTCCACTCTTGAAAGAGGGTATGGTTATCTGCATAGAACCGATGATCAATATGGGTGTTAAGGCGGTAGTCTTTGAACGCGATGGTTGGACCGTCAGGACAAAAGACCGTAAGCCGTCAGCGCACTACGAATTTGCGGTGGCAATCCGCAAAGATGGCCCAGACGTGTTGACAGACTTTAATATAATCGAACAGGCAATTAATTTTTAGGTAACTCATGGCAAAACAAACTGCTATTGAACGAGATGGAACAATTATCGAGGCGTTGTCAA
>CAYTGT010000246.1:0-2380 GCA_964437405.1 uncultured Alistipes sp. | reverse complement strand
CGGTGCATCGGATAATATCTCGCAGGGTGAATCAACCTTCATGGTCGAGATGCTGGAGTCGGCAAGTATTCTGAACAACCTTTCGGATCGCAGTTTGATCCTATTGGATGAGATTGGTCGCGGAACAAGTACCTATGACGGAATCTCTATCGCATGGGCTATGGTCGAGTATATCCACAACTTCCCGACAGCTCATGCCAAGACTCTCTTTGCGACTCACTACCATGAGCTCAACGAGATGGAGCAGCTCTTTCCTCGCATCAAGAACTATCATGTGTCAGTAAAGGAGATCGATAATACGATTGTATTCTTGCGTAAATTGGCACGAGGCGGAACCGAGCACTCATTTGGTATCCATGTTGCACGCATGGCGGGTATGCCTCAGAGCATCGTGAAGCGAGCCACAGATATATTGAGCAATCTCGAAACCGTATATGGTGGCAATGAACAGGCTTTGGCAGCTTCGTCAGAGCAACCTCTCTCGCCATCACGCCGCCGTAAGGGTCAACCATCAGCCAAGCAAGTTGCTGATGTCGCGCAGCAGGGTAGTCTGCAACTCTCGATGTTCCAGTTGGATGATCCTGTGTTGATTCAGATCCGCGATCAGATCAAAGGCCTTGATATTAATTCGCTCACTCCACTTGAAGCGCTTAACAAACTCAACGAGATAAAACGCATAACAGGTTTGTAATGGGATTTGTAGAACTTCTTATCATAGCCGTTGGTCTTGCGATGGATGCTTTTGCGGTCTCTATCGGCAAAGGGTTGTCTGTTCGGTCAATCAAACCCAGCCATACACTGAGCGTGGGGTTATGGTTTGGGGGATTTCAGGCACTGATGCCGTTGGTCGGTTATCTTTTAGGAATGAGCTTCGCCTCGCTTGTAAAGGATATTGATCATTGGATTGCGTTTTTGCTCTTGGCAATCATCGGCTTTAATATGATTCGTGAGGCTATACACGGAGATGATGACGAGGAACCACATCCCGATTTTTCGCTCTCCAATATGCTCACTTTGGCTATCGCCACAAGTATTGATGCGTTGGCCGTTGGTGTGTCGTTTGCCTTTTTGGGGGTAAATATATGGTGGGCGATAGCTGTGATAGGAGTTGTTACGATGTTTCTTTCGATGGTGGGTTTAAAGGTTGGAAATATCTTTGGTTGCCGATATAAATCTAAGGCAGAGATTGCTGGAGGTGTTATCTTGATTTTGATTGGAGCAAAAATCCTGATAGAGCACCTTGCGGTATAGTCGTGAATAGGAGGGAGTAAAAATAGGGCTGAGGTCATTGCGATCCCAGCCCTTATATTTTCCGCTGTTTTCCTGCGCTTCGGCGCTTAATTGCTCTCAATAAGAGAACGTATGCTCTGTATCAACATCTCTACTGCCACTGAGTTAAATCCGCCCTCTGGGATAATCACATCAGCATATTTTTTCGATGGCTCGACAAACTCCTCATGCATCGGCTTCACTGTCGAGATGTATTGATCTATCACCGACTGCATGCTGCGACCTCTATCGCACACGTCACGCAATATGCGGCGTGCTAATCTTACATCAGCATCAGTGTCAACATAGACCTTGATATCCATCAAATCGCGCAACTGCTTATTTTCGAAGATCAATATGCCGTCAATGATAATCACCTGTGATGGCTTTACGGTCACTCTCTCCTCGGTGCGATTGTGCTCCACAAACGAGTAAACAGGACGCTCGATTGGCACATTATTCTTCAATGCCATGATATGCTCGACCATCATGTCAGTATCGAAAGCCTGCGGGTGATCGTAATTGAGTTTCGTGCGCTCCTCGTAAGTCAGTTCTGAATGACCTTTATAATAGTAGTCGTGACACAGCGTTGCTACATCATCACCCACAAAAGCCTCTTGTAACTTCTTGACCAACGTACTCTTGCCCGAGCCGCTACCTCCTGCAACTCCGATTATTGTTACCTTCTTAGTCATAATAGTCTCTAAAGTGTAAAACAAAAGGGTTGCTAAGCCTTCGTAGCTTTTGCAACCCCTCATTATTTAACTTTTACGCATCAATATTTGCGTAGTGTGCGTTCTTTTCGATAAACTCTCTACGAGGCGGCACCTCATCACCCATCAACATCGAGAAGATTCTGTCGGCCTCAGCCGCATTCTCGATATTCACCTGACGCAGGATTCGAGTCTCAGGATTCATTGTTGTGTCCCACAACTGCTGTGCGTTCATCTCACCAAGACCCTTATATCGCTGGATGTGTACGCCCTTTGCGCCCAACTCCTCGACCAATGTGTCACGTTCCTGATCTGTCCAGCAGTAACGCTCCTTGTTACCCTTCTTAACCAGGTAGAGTGGTGGGGTAGCAATGTATACGTGGCCATTCTCGATTAGC
>CAYTGT010000245.1:0-2517 GCA_964437405.1 uncultured Alistipes sp. | reverse complement strand
GGTAGATGTTACGATGTGAGCATATTTTACAGGGTTGTCCAATACTCCTGCGGCGATAAGACCTGCAGTGTGAGCCATGTCGACCATAAACAACGCACCCACCTTGTCGGCAATCTCGCGCATACGCTTGTAATCCCACTCACGTGAATAGGCTGATGCACCACCAACAATCAACTTGGGTTTATACTCCAAAGCTTTGCGCTCCATGTCGGCATAGTCGATAGTGCCTGTCTCCTCAGAAAGCTGATAACCCACAGCGTTGAAGTAGCTACCCGACATATTCACAGGCGATCCATGCGAAAGGTGGCCACCATGTGCCAAATCAAGACCCATAAAAGTATCGCCAGGTTTCAGCACAGCGAAAAATACCGCCATATTAGCCTGCGCACCTGAGTGTGGTTGCACATTGGCATACTCGGCACCATAAAGTTTGTAAAGGCGTTCGATAGCCAACTTCTCGACTTGATCCACCACCTCGCAACCGCCATAATAGCGAGCCGCAGGATAACCCTCGGCATATTTGTTGGTCAACACAGAGCCCATAGCCTGCATAACCTCATCACTTACAAAATTTTCTGATGCAATCAGCTCGATACCCCTCATTTGGCGGGCACGCTCCTCTGCTATAAGATTTAAAATCTGATCATCGTGTTTCATAGCATCATAGGTTTAGAATATCTCTTATATTTTTTGAGTCGTAAAGTTAATAAAATGTTTTAAGAAACACACTTTGAGGCTTAAAAAAATCACTTTGGATAGAAAATATATTCTTGCGAAGCGTTATTTATAAAATAAATAGTGTATTTTTGTTGGGATAAAACTACTAATTGACTTTCGTGATGACAACACATAATTTTGCGGCGATTGACTTGGGGGCAACAAGCGGTCGCGTGATATTGGCAAGCATAGCCGAGGGAAAGATTCAGATGGAGGAGATTCATCGTTTTGCCGACCCTATTATTCAGATGCAGGGCCATTTCTATTGGGATTTGCCTGCTATCTATAAATCTGTTTTGGATGGATTGAAAAAGATCGCAGAACGAGGCGTTAAGATCGAGTCGATCGGCATTGATACTTGGGGCGTGGACTTCGCCTTCTTTGGCGAGGATGGAGCATTGCTTCGACTACCCTATTGCTATCGAGATCCGCACACTGTAGACGCTCCCGAAAGGTTTTTCGAGCGCATGCCACGCAAGGAATTATATAACAAAACAGGCATACAGATCATGAATTTTAATTCTGTATTCCAGCTTGACACCTTGCGCCGTAATAATTGTTCGGCACTTGCAGCCGCGAATAAAATTCTTTTCATTCCCGATGCGTTGGCTTATTTGCTTACAGGCGAAGCTGTGACCGAATACACAATCGCCTCGACAGCCCAGATGCTCAACCCATATACGAAAGGTTGGGACGAGGATATCTTGTCGTTGCTTGGACTGAAGGCTGAAAACTTCGGCCGCATGATTATGCCTGGCGAGAAGATTGGTACGTTGAGCGAGGAGGCGCAGAAGTTAACAGGACTCGGAGCTGTGGAAGTAGTTGCTGTTGCGAGCCACGATACAGGCTCAGCTGTGGCGGCAGTACCAGCCGAGGATGAGAAGTTTGCATATCTTAGTTCGGGCACATGGTCGTTGATGGGCGTAGAGTCGCCTGAGCCTGTAATCTCGGAGGAGAGTTTCGATCTTAACTTCACCAACGAAGGCGGTATCGAGGGCACATTGCGAGTGTTGAAAAACATCTGCGGCATGTGGCTTTTGGAACGTTGTCGTGCCGAGTGGCAGGAGATGAGTTATGGCGAATTGATAGCTCAGGCTGAGTCTTCTGAGCCATTCCGTTCGTTGATTAATCCCGATGCGGCGATCTTTGCCAACCCAGAATCTATGACCGAGGCAATCAAAGAGTATTGCCGAGCAACATCACAACCAGAGCCTGAGAAGGTAGGAGAATATGTACGTTGTATCTTTGAGTCGTTGGCCTTGCGCTATCGTCAGGTGGTTGAGATGCTTCGCACGCTCTCGCCTGTAGAGATTGAGAAACTATATGTGATCGGCGGCGGTGCTAAAAACGATATGCTCAACCAATCGACTGCCAATGCGATAGGAATCCGCGTAGAGACAGGCTCTTCGGAGTCTACCGCTATCGGCAATGTGATGATGCAGGCTAAGTGGGCAGGTGTGGTGAGTAGCATAGAGTCAATGCGCAAGATGATCCGCGAATCGTTGGAGGATCAAAAGAGCTACGATCCGCAGGATGGCGAGTTGTGGCAAGCGGCTTATGAAAAGTATTTGAAAGTATACAAAGAATTATAATAAAACTAACCAAAGATGAAAAAGGAATTGATCGAGAAGGCGTATGAGATCGCCAAGGAGCGTTATGCGGCAATAGGTGTTGATACCGATGCTGCGATGGAGAAGTTACAGAATGTGCAGTTGTCTTTGCATTGCTGGCAGGCAGATGATGTAACAGGTTTTGAGAGTGCGGGAGAGTTGACTGGCGGTATTCAGGCTACAGGAAACT
>CAYTGT010000244.1:0-2546 GCA_964437405.1 uncultured Alistipes sp. | reverse complement strand
ACCAATAAACAAAAACCGCCCCGATTTTATGTACTATTTTGACCAATAAGCCGAAGTTTGATCCTGAGAAGGGCCAGATCACAGGTTCTATCAAGAAGGAGGGTACATACGTGGTTACCCTAAAAGCAACAAACGCCAAAGGATCATATACTCGCGAATTACGCATCGTGGTAGGTGATCGCATTGCTCTGACTCCTCCTATGGGTTGGAACTCTTGGAATTGTTGGGCACGTGACGTGACTCAGGAGCAGGTATTATCATCAGCTCGCGCGATGGTAAACTCAGGTTTAGTAAATCACGGTTGGACATATATCAACATTGACGATGGCTGGCAGGGCAAGCGTGGCGGCAAGTATAACGCCATACAGCCTAACACCAAATTCCCAGATATGAAAGCCTTGACAAAAGAGGTACATGACATGGGTCTGAAGTTGGGTATTTACTCTACACCTTGGGTCGGCACATACGCTGCACACGTGGGTAGTTACTCTGACAACAAGGATGGTGTAAACCAATAGATTAAAGATGGTCTTCACAACGAGAACTACCGCTACCAGAAGCCTAACGGCAACTATTGGGAGGATCGCAAGGAGTATTACCAACTCGGTGAGTATTCATTCGTAGAGGCTGATGTTAAGCAGTGGGCAGAGTGGGAAATTGACTACTTGAAGTACGACTGGTCGCCATTGAGTTTCTACCACACTAAGGAGATGTATGACGCTTTGCAGAAGGTAGATCGCGACATCGTATTCAGTCTTTCAAACTCAGCGCCATTAGCCGATGCTCACACTTGGATGCGTTACAGCCATTGTTGGCGCACAACAGGTGATATCCGCGACAACTGGAAGAGCATATCATCTATCGGTTTTTCACAGGACAAGTGGGCTCCATATTGCCGTCCAGGAACTTGGCCTGATGCAGATATGTTGGTTGTAGGTTTGGTAGGCTGGGGACCTAAGTTGCACTACACGAAGCTCACCGCTGATGAGCAATATACTCATATGAGCCTCTGGGCATTGTTCTCATCGCCACTTTTGATTGGTTGCGACATGGCTCGACTTGATGAGTTTACACTCTCGCTACTCACCAACGATGAAGTGATTGATATCAACCAAGATCCACTCGGCGCACACGCAGTACCTGCATGGAGTCGTCTGAATGAGCAGGTGATTTATATGAAGCCTTTGGAGGATGGATCTGTTGCTGTAGGTATGTTCAACCGTCAGGAGACTCCTCAGAAGATTAGCATCAACCTCAGAATGTTGGGTATGTACGGCGAAAAGACCGTACGCGATGTATGGCGTCAGAAGGATGTCGGCAAGATCTCAGGCAAGGAGCGTTACACAGCTACTGTACCTGCACACGGCGTGGTATTGCTGAAGGTATATCCTGGCAATACTCACGGAAAGAATGTTGGTAAGATCACTTGGTAAACAAAAGTTATTCCTACCACAAAACAAATAGCGGTCTTCAAGGTTCTGAAGGCCGCTATTTATTTTATAGGGTAAATCCCCGCTTATCGAGGCAATACCTCTACCTGAAGTTTAGAGTAAGCATTCTCGGCCTTAGCCAAAGCCTCCTCGACATTCTCACCACGAGCCAAAATCACACCCATACGGCGATGACCCTTAACCTCTGGTTTACCAAAGATACGCACCTGAACATTAGGCTCTGACAATACCTCCTCCAAATTACCAAATACGACCTTATCGCTATCACCCTCCACAACAACAGCCTTCGAAGCAGAAGGGCCATAGAAGTTAATAGAAGGGATAGGCAAGCCCAACACCGCACGTGCATGGAGCGCAAACTCAGAGAGATCCTGCGAGATCATTGTCACCATACCTGTATCATGTGGACGTGGAGATACCTCACTAAAGAGCACCTCATCACCCTGCACGAAGAGTTCTACACCAAAAATTCCATAGCCCCCCAACGCATCTGTAACACGCTTTGCGATATCACGTGCCTGAGCCAAAGCCTGCTCGCTCATTGGCTGAGGCTGCCATGACTCACGATAGTCGCCATCTACCTGATGGTGGCCAATAGGATTCAAGAAAAGAGTTCCTCCGCTGTGACGTACAGTCAGAAGTGTAATCTCATAGTCGAATTTTACAAAGCCCTCTACGATTACTTCGCCGCCACCTGCACGACCGCCCTCCTGAGCAATTTTCCAAGAGTTGTCGGCATCTGCCATAGTACGCACAACGCTCTGACCATGACCCGATGAACTCATAATTGGCTTCACAACACATGGAGTACCGATAGCCTCAAGAGCCGCATCAAACTCCTCCTTTGTAGCGGCAAAACGATATGGCGAAGTCTTGATACCCAACTTCTCGGCAGCCAACTGACGGATACCTTTACGGTTCATTGTCAGCAATGTAGCCTCAGCAGTAGGGATCACATTATAACCCTCCTTCTCTAAAGCAACCAATGTAGGGGTAGCAATAGCCTCCACCTCTGGAATGATATAATCGGGCTTCTCTTTCTCGATAATTTCACGTAAACGCTCGCCATCCAACATCGAAAGGACATATGAACGA
>CAYTGT010000243.1:0-2570 GCA_964437405.1 uncultured Alistipes sp. | reverse complement strand
GAATGAATCCTTGAGCAACTGCTCGCTCAGACTCTTTATGCGCATCGCAAACGGATCGCGACTCTTCGGGAAGATCAATACCACTACGATCTTATCCTCACGCGCCGTTACGCTGTGTACAATGCCGCTCTCAACAATATTTTTCTGTGTCTCAGGATGCACAATTTGCCCCAGACATTGACGTACTTGTTCTTCCATATCTCAATTTTGCTCTTAGTTTTTCGTCTTACAAAAATACTAAAAACTTTCGATTCTTCTATTCCGTTATGCTTTCTAAAAAGCCTACTTAATAATCTTATCCAACTCATCTATTGCACGGCGAATCTCCTCTTCTGGCAACTCATGATCCGAAAGGTTGTTGCTGAAGTATTGCTCAAAAGCATACAAGTCGATCATACCATGACCCGACAAGTTAAAGAGAATAGTCTTCTCCTTGCCCTCCTCTTTAGCCTGCTTGGCCTCGCGTACAGCCGCTGCAATGGCGTGACAAGACTCTGGAGCTGGGATTATACCCTCACTGTTGGCAAACATCATACCTGCCGCAAAGGTCTCCAACTGAGGAATTGCCATAGCCTCCATCAAGCCATCTTTGTAGAGTTGACTCACGATTGAACCTGCGCCATGATAACGCAAACCTCCCGCGTGGATATTAGCTGGTTGGAATGAGTGTCCGAGCGTGTACATTGGCATCATCGGTGTGAGTCCTGCGGTGTCGCCATAATCGTATTGGAACTCTCCGCGTGTAAGTTTAGGACACGATGTAGGCTCTACTGCCACAACTCTTGTCTTTTTGCCCTCGCATAGATTTCTACGGATAAATGGGAAGCCGATACCTGCGAAATTTGAGCCTCCACCGAAGCATCCGATCACTACATCAGGTTCGTCACCTGCCATCTCCATCTGTTTGATAGCCTCTTCACCGATTACGGTCTGGTGCAGCAAAACGTGATTCATCACACTACCCAAGCAATAACGCGTAGTATCGCCATGCTCCAAAGCACTCTCCACAGCCTCCGAAATGGCGATTCCCAAGTTACCCGCGCAATATGGATCTGTGGCCAAAATCTCGCGACCACACTTTGTCAACTCACTCGGCGATGGTATCACATTTGCACCCCACGCGTTCATCAAGAGTTTACGATAAGGCTTCTGCTGACAGCTAATCTTGACCATGTAAACTCTCAAGTTGATGTTGAAGTATTGACAAGCCAATGCGATTGCACTTCCCCATTGTCCACCGCCAGTCTCTGTTGCCAAATACTTAATACCCTGCTTGGCGTTGTAGTAGGCCTGAGGGATTGCTGTGTTTGGTTTGTGCGATCCAGCGGGTGACGTACCCTCGTTCTTGAAATATATCTTCGCTGGAGTATCCAACATGCGCTCTAAATTGTATGCACGAACAACAGGCGTAGGACGCCAAATCTTATATAAATCCTGCACTTGCTCAGGAATTTCGATAAATCGCTCAGTCGAGAACTCTTGTTTTACCAACTCCTCGCCAAAGATTTGTGACATAGCCTCCATTGTGATAGGCTTCTTGGTACGAGGATCGAGAGCTGGCATTGGTTTATTGGGCATATCGGCCACAATGTTATACCATGCCGTAGGCATCTGCTTTTCAGAGAGTAAAAATTTCTTAGTCTTCATAACCTCAATATTTATTGGTTAAATTGCATATCAAATAAAAAACCACTGTCCCTACCCAGAACAATGGCTTAAAAGATTGTCGTTATATAAATATATACATGCACTCTCAACGTCATTGTTCTACATCTCACAATGGCGCCACCACAACATGTTATATATACCACTACAAATCATCTCAATACGATTCTTTTCACAAATATACAAATAAATTGGTTACGTTGTACCATATAAAGGCAAAAAAATGAGGTTATCCGCCCAAAAAGTTGCGATAACCCCATTTCTCTCGATTCTCAACCGAATAATCTTATATTGCTCCTAAAGCTTACTTCTTCATGTGGAACTTCAAGCCCTGTACCTTATTCCACTCGCCACGAGTAAAGTCAGGTACTGCAACAGGCATGCTGTTGTGCTTAGCCGATACAGCAGAAAGCTCGCCGATGCAAGACCACTCTGCTGCGTCATATACATCCTGATCAAGTGGCAAACCGTTCTGCAAGCAGTAAACCAAACGGTAGTCCATTACGAAGTCCATACCGCCGTGACCACCTACCTTCTTAGCCTTCTCCTCGATCTCGCGGTGGATAGGGTGCTTGTAAGCCTCCATCACAGCCTTGTAAACCTCAGGTGAAACGAAGCTGTGTGGGTTGAGTGTAGCTTCTGGGATGCTTGCAGGATCTACCTTGCTCAAGTCGATCTTCTGAGCCTCTACTGTTGCGCCCTTCAAAACCTCGCTTGGAATCTGACCAGGCAAGAATGTCAAGCCTTGGATAGGATACTTGTTAGCGAAGCCCTTAGAACCAGTCAACTGATACATACGGCTGTAAGGACGTGGAGTATATACGTTGTGCTGAATCTCGATGCACTGACCATTTGAAGTCTGCACCAAAGTCACAGTGTGATCACCGTTAGCAAAGTCAGTAGAA
>CAYTGT010000242.1:0-2577 GCA_964437405.1 uncultured Alistipes sp. | reverse complement strand
TGGTCGAAGATTGAGAGTGCGCAGCATACTAAACGTATGAGAGCAACTCGAAATCAAGCCAGATGCCGAAATCACCACACTATACACTTTCAGCACCCCCGCCTGTTTGCATCAAGTATTCTTTTATAAAACCATCAAGATCACCATCCATCACAGCCTCAACAGCTGAGGTTTGGAACCCTGTGCGATGATCTTTCACGCGGCGGTCATCGAAAACATAGGAGCGAATCTGAGATCCCCACTCAATACGTTTCTTGGTCGCCTCCAAAGCTTGCTGGGTGGCCATTCGCTTCTCCAATTCACGTTGATAGAGTTTAGAACGAAGGATGCGCATGGCGTTGTTTCGGTTATCAAGCTGAGAGCGAGTCTCCATATTCTCGATCAAGAACTCAATAGGTTCGCCCGTATCGGAATCCTTGCCATGATAGCGCAGGCGTACCGCAGTCTCGACCTTATTGACATTCTGACCGCCCGCACCACTTGCTCGGAAGGTGTCCCACTCGATATCCGAAGGGTTGATCACAACCTCGATACTATCATCCACCGCAGGGGTTACAAAGACCGATGCGAAAGTTGTCTGACGCTTATTATTTGCATTGAACGGCGAGAGACGCACCATGCGGTGAACACCGTTTTCACTCTTCAGATAGCCGTAGGCGTATTCGCCCTCAATCTCCAACGTACAAGATTTCACGCCCACTTCATCACCCGCCTGATAATCCATCATGCGGTATTTGTAGCCATGGGCATCGCACCAACGGGTATACATTCTGAGCAACATCGAAGCCCAATCTAAAGCCTCGGTACCTCCCGCACCCGCATTGATATCCATAATGGCACCCATCTTATCCTCTTCGGAGCGGAGCATATTACGAAGTTCCAAAGCCTCGATGAGTTCGATGGTCTTAGCATAGTGAGCCTCCATCTCGGCTTCAGTGGCAAGCTGAGCCTCTACAAACTCAGGCATCAGGCTAAGATCCTCAACCGCCTTAACCACTGTATCGTAATCCTCGACCCAACTCTTGATCTGTGCCACCTTACGCAACTGCTTCTGCGCTGCCTCGGCATCACTCCAAAATTCGGGATCTTGAGTCTTTTCCTCCTCGTTTTGCAAATCTATTCTTCGCTGAGCGATGTCAAAGACACCTCCCCAACGAATCCTGTCGTCTTATAGCCTCTTTAATCTGGTCGTCTGTTATCATTTCTATACTTGTTATGTTAATTCGCTTCCGAAAACCGTAACTTACTTAATTTAAAAAGGAGGTATTTCCTTTGGGGGAACCCCTCCTTACACATTATACTGCATCTAATTTAGCGTGAACTATTTTTGAGAAGATTTTGAGGTTATTCTTATTCTCTTCCCAAAACTTCTTATGATTAGGTTATTTTGAGGCTGCTCGCAGTGTGCGAAAGCGGAGCATGCTAAAAGCGTATGTGAGCATTTCGCACGCAAGGCAGACGCCAAAAGAACCAATCAGGAAGAGTTTTTACTCGATCTCCCAATCAACACCATCCTTACGGTCTTTCACTCGGATGCCGATTGAGGTGAGTTCGTTACGAATCTTATCGGAAGTAGCCCAATCCTTATTAGCCTTAGCGTCCTGACGTACGGCAAGGATCATATCTACAACCTTCTTGAGCATATCGCCACCACCTGCAGCACCCTCCTGCTTCTCGTTACGAAGACCGAGAACATCGAAGACATAAAGGTTAACGATTCGCTTAAGCTCCTCTAAATCCTCTGCCGAGATTGTCTGCTGGCCCTCAGCGATCTGGTTAATCAGACGTACCCAATCGAAGAGAGCTGAAATAACAATCGGAGAGTTCAAGTCATCATCCATCGCCTCGCGACAACGCTTCTCAAGGTCAGCAACCTCAACTGAAGATGTAGCCGAAGGTTGGATCTTTGAGAGAGTCTCCACACCCTTCATCAAGCGATCCAAGCCCTTCTCTGCAGCGAGCAACGCATCGTTCGAGAAGTCCATCGTAGAACGATAATGCGCCTGAAGCACAAAGAAACGAACCGTCATTGGAGAGTATGGCTGGTTGAGCAGAGGATGAGCTCCTGTAAACATCTGCTCCAAAGTGATAAAGTTACCATACGATTTACCCATCTTACGACCCTCGATGGTGATCATATTGTTGTGTACCCAATAGCGAGTTGAGTCGTGGCCGAGAGCCGCTGTCGCCTGCGCAATCTCGCACTCATGGTGAGGGAACATCAAGTCCATACCGCCACCATGAATATCAAAGGTCTCTCCCAAATATTTGCAACTCATGGCCGAGCACTCCATGTGCCAACCTGGGAAACCATCGCTCCATGGAGATGGCCAACGCATAATATGCTCTGGCGAAGCCTTCTTCCACAAAGCAAAGTCGTAAGAGTGGCGCTTGTCATCCTGACCATCGAGCTGGCGTGTATTCTCTACTATATCGTCAAGATTACGGCCAGAGAGTTTACCATAGTGGTAGACCTGATTATACTTCTCAACATCGAAATATACCGAGCCGTTTGACTCATAGGCATAACCCGCATCAAAGATCTTCTTCACAAACTCAATCTGCTCGATGATATGA
>CAYTGT010000241.1:0-2591 GCA_964437405.1 uncultured Alistipes sp. | reverse complement strand
AGAACAACAAACGGAACTTATGACTCCTATCAAGTCCCAACGACTTGAATTTCTGTGCATACTTCACATACAACGAGCGACAATAACCAACAGGAATTGTACTCTTGATAATCATAGTAGCCTCAGGATTAACCTCTAATACAAGATCTATCACATCCTCAATATGATGCGTATCAAAAAAGTTCTTCTGTGGATCATAATTGGTAGGTGCCGCAATAATCACAAACTCGGCATCACGATATGCGCTACGCCCATCGAGTGTCGCCACCAAATTAAGCTCCTTCTCCGCAAAATACTTCTCAATATATTCGTCTTGAATCGGTGAAATACGATTATTTATCTTCTCCACCTTTTCTGGGATAACATCCACTGCCACAACCTCATTGTGCTGTGCCAAAAGTGTCGCAATCGACAAACCAACATATCCCGTGCCTGCTACTGCAATTTTCATTGTATATATTTATTAAGCTGTTTTATCAAATTTTTCAAACTGAGAGTTTTTCGACTTAAACTCTGGTACAGAAGATTTCATCAACATAACCATATCATCAATCTTCACAGCTCTAGACAAGGTCTCAAGCTCTGCCATCAAAGAATTAGCGTCTGAATGATTATACTCGCGAACGCGAGCGATACGAATACGATCATGGTTTGTAGGCAAAGTATTCTCTGCATTCGACAAAACCTCCTCGTAAAGTTTTTCACCTGGACGAAGACCTGTATACTCAATCTTTATATCCTTATCCAAAGTCAATCCTGCGAGTTCAATCATCTTCTTCGCCAAATTTACAATCTTCACTGAAGCGCCCATATCAAATACAAAGATCTGATTACCTTTAGACATCGTAGCAGCCTCCATCACAAGTCGACACGCCTCAGGTATAGTCATAAAGAATCGGGTTATCTCTGGATGAGTAACTGTGATTGGACCACCCTTCGCTATCTGCTCTCGGAAACGAGGGATAACCGAACCATTCGATCCCAAAACATTTCCAAAACGTGTGGTTACAAACTTTGTTCTACCATTAATCTGTTCCTGCTCAATAGCCAAGCCCAAAGATTGAACATATATCTCAGCCAATCGCTTTGTGCAGCCCATAATACTTGTTGGATTAACAGCCTTATCTGTAGAGATCATAACCATCATCTCTACCCCATGTTTCAAACACATATCTGCCACATTACGTGAGCCACAAGAATTGACCAACACAGCCTCACAAGGATTCTCCTCCATCAATGGCACATGCTTATACGCTGCTGCGTGGAACACGACATGAGGCTTAAATTTGCTAAACACATACTCTAATCGAGCCAAAATTCTGACATCGCCGATTATTGGTGAGAACGTCAATTTTGGGAATTGCTCCTCCAACTCCAAACGAATATTATGTGTTGGAGTCTCAGCATTATCAAATAACACCAAATGTTTAACTCCAAATCCAGCCAACTGACGGCACAACTCTGAACCAATTGAGCCTGCTGCGCCTGTAACCAAAACTGTTTTTCCTTTGAAATTAGTCTCAATTTCCTCAAGCGAGATCTTTATCTCGTCACGACCCAACAAATCCTCGATTTTAATCTCTCGGATTGGGGCTGTCATTATCTTACCATCAACTACCTCGCTGATCGCAGGACGGACTAAAACCTTAATTCCTCCCTCGATACAATACTGCAACAATCTCTTCTCCTCAAACTTTGCATCATCATTTGTAGCAAACAAAACTGCGCCAACACCCTTTTCTTCACAAACTGTTGCAAAATCATCCTTATTTTCAAAGTAATATATAGGCTTTCCCGACAACATCTGGTTACTGATTGTTACACCGTATGATATAAAGCCTACTACATCATAATTAGTAGAGTTCTGCAAACGAGTAATCTGAGCTACAGACTTTGAGCTAACACCATAAACGAGTATTGACTTATATTTTACACGTTTTCTTGTACGATCCTTAATCACCTCATATACAAAAATCATTGATATACGAGATACTATCAAAGCAACAAGCGTCAACAACATATCAAAGACGAAAATCAATATCACATGTGAATTAAGATACTCATCGTAACCATATACCAAGATAAAGCCAATAGTAACTAACACTCCCTTACCAATGGTTGCTACTATTATCTTCCATAGCTCTCTAAGCGTTGAGTGTCTGATAATTGTTCTATGAACATTCAAACCAACAAATGATACAGCAGAAGCAATCAACGATGCAAGCAGGAAATATGAGATATGATCCACGTATGCAAAACTACTAAAAACTATTCCTGCCCAAAAGAGTGTAAACAACGTTACTCCAACTGAAACAAACAGATCAATTGCCAAGATCAAATAAGAATTAACATATTTATCAATATGCAACTTCTCAATTAACTTTACCATGATTATGATTACTAGGGAGGTTCTATAAATTCAATTTACCATTAGCGAGTAGTCAGAACCTCATTAAGGCTACAGCTAATGTGGTTTCGGTTTTACAAAATTAGCAAAACTTTTTCGAATATTTCAAATATGTTTGCCGTATTTTTCGGGGGGGTAACGCATTGATTACTAATTGCATACAAGCGCTATACTTCTAAGCAGT
>CAYTGT010000240.1:0-2592 GCA_964437405.1 uncultured Alistipes sp. | reverse complement strand
ATAATATACCATCGGCTTGTCGTAAATAGGCATCAACTGCTTGCTGATTCCCTTGGTAATAGGATACAAACGAGTACCGCTACCACCAGCCAAAACAATTCCTTTCATATCTTATAGATTTAATCTCTTCTAAAAATATCTCGAGTATAGACCTTCTCTGCCACATCTTCCAAACAAGCGTCATAACGATTTGCTATTATCACATTTGAAAGTGTCTTAAACTCCGTCAAATCATTTACCACCCTGCTTCCGAAGAACGTCTCGCCATCCTGCATCGTAGGCTCGTAGATGATGATTGTTGCGCCCTTCGCCTTGATACGCTTCATAATTCCCTGAATGGCACTCTGGCGGAAGTTATCCGAGTTTGACTTCATTGTCAGGCGATATACTCCAATCACAACCTCCTGCTCCATGTCGGCATTCCACGCACTCGAGCCCGTATAATATCCAGCTTGAGCCAGAATCTGGTCTGCGATAAAATCTTTTCGTGTTCGGTTGCTCTCAACTATCGCCGTCATCATATTCTGTGGCACATCCTGATAGTTTGCCAGGAGCTGCTTGGTATCTTTTGGAAGACAATAACCGCCATAGCCGAACGATGGGTTGTTATAATGAGTCCCAATACGCGGGTCAGCACAAACACCTTCGATAATACTCTTCGTATCAAGTCCTTTCGACTCAGCGTAAGTGTCTAATTCATTGAAATAACTTACACGCAGAGCCAAATATGTATTTGCAAAGAGTTTTACAGCCTCTGCCTCCTTAAGACCCATATACAAGATTTCAACCGACTCTTTTATGGCTCCTTGCTGAAGTAGATTTGCAAATACAACAGCTGCAGAGGCCAGCCTATCATCACCTTGCGGATAACCTACGATAATACGACTCGGATACAGATTATCATATAAAGCCTTGCTCTCTCGCAAGAACTCTGGAGAAAATATAATATTTTTCGAACCACTCGTTTCACGAATGCTATCAGTAAAACCTACGGGCACCGTTGACTTGATTACAATTATCGCACGAGGATTGCAGTTTGTTACCACTCCTACAACCTCCTCAACTAACGACGTATCAAAAAAATTCTGTTTGGCATCATAATTCGTTGGCACGGCAACTACCACAAAATCGGCATCCCTATATGCGCAGTCCGCGTCTAATGTTGCCTTTAAGTTTAATTGCTTACCCGCAAAGAACTGTTCAATGTACTCATCTTTGATAGGAGATATCCTCTCATTTATAGCAGCAACCTTCTCTGGCACCACATCCACTGCAACAACCTCGTTGTGCTGTGCCAGAAGGGTGGCTATCGACAAGCCGACATAACCCGTTCCTGCTACTGCAATCTTCATCTTTGTGAGTGTTTTATTTTCCCTATACCCCGCGAGATATAATGAGTATGTTATTTTGAACTGTTTTCTTTTGAAACGCCTGCTATCCGTTCAGTACCTCCACCAAATCGGGATACACCTCTACGGCTAATGCCAATGTGTCGGGGATGATTACAACCAGTCGTTTGTTACGCGCGCCACGCACCCGCATAAAGACTCCTTCCACGCCATCCATCTCGCCACCCACAATCCTCACCCTTGTACCTTTCTCCAGATTCAACTCCGAAGGGTTAAAGAGGAGTGGTTTCTCTGCCGCTGCAAAAGCGTCCAGGAATCGCCGCATATCGGCATCCTCAACAAACATCCGTTCATTCTGGCGACCGCCCTTGACAAATATGAATTGGAATCGCCCGTCCTGTTCGGTGAAGGGCTGCAATGTTGCAAGATCGGAGTGAACAAATATCAGGTTGCTCACGATAGGGGTCTCTATTCGCTTCTTCCGCCCGTGCAACACTACGACTCGTGTTTGTGTCGGCACGAATGACTCTATGCCCGCAGCTGAGAGTTTCGCTTGTGTTTTTAACTCTGTTCTGAACAACGAGCGCATCACATACCATTTCTTGTCAACCATCTCATTCATTTGCTTTGAAACTATGCGCATTCGCCTTCCTAACTTGTCATATAGACACATTCCCAACTCCTTGAAACTTAACAAAGCGTTTGAGTTTCAAGCCCTTACAGACTTTTGCCGATTATTATATTACAGAATCTCGAATGTAATACAATACTTTACCCAGTAAAGGTATGAAAAATATTTTCAACCACCAAATTTTCAACAAAAAAGATTACCCCACAAGCCAAATTTGCAATTAACAAGACTATACTTTACACACTCCACATCCGACGACAAAAACACTAAAGATATTACAATTTCCCTTACCCACACTCTTCTACTCGTCACAAGGGATTCGACTAAACTTACCGAAGAATAAACATCGTGAGAACGAAGAAGGATTCGAACGGCAAAGCCGAAGAGCGAACACCTTGTGCGCAGGTCTTCAGACCGAGCAATAAATATCTTTTTGTTCGCTCAACCCCCGACATCAAGTAAGCAATGCCACTTCAAATGAATGCAGAACAAAGCCGAAGGCTGTTTATTTTGTTTGGTGGAGGTGGGTGCTTGCACACAACCGCATACAAAAAAACAAGAGCCTGTCTAACAATTAAAAATGTTAGGCAGGTCTTTTTTTTGTTTGAGCAT
>CAYTGT010000239.1:0-2608 GCA_964437405.1 uncultured Alistipes sp. | reverse complement strand
GCCCACCCTGCTCCTCGAAACGCAGCACGAAGAGCGCCGAATGAGCCGCAGGGGCAGCCTCCAAATCTACCCCGAAGTCATCGAAATAGACCGAATAGCGATATGGAGCTGTCTGCTCATGGTCGTAACGATAGGCATATTGTGGCTTGATATGGCTCTTATCCTTCGCAAAAGGCATCAACATCAACACCGAGCCTTGACGGTGCGAAGGGGTGTTGAGCGGAATACCACCCATACGGTCGGTGGTAAACTCATTGTGATCAGGGTTGATGCGGAGCATCGAATTTGGCAGGTGCATCGTAGGATATGTAGGCACCAAAAGGTGGCTGATGTTACCTATACGATTATTCACATAATCGACCTTCTCCTTGCGCTCTGCGCACGAAAACGTGATCAACGACAGAAGTATCAGATATACTATTCGTTTCATAGGGAGGTAGTTATTTTTGAGGTTTATACTCTTTCAATCCATCGGCGTACTCTTTCAAGTAAGAGTAGTCGGGGTATGCCTTGAAGTATTCCGAATCCATATATACGGCAAACGATGTTACGTTTCTAATGCCCAATTTGGCGTATGTATCGATATCGGAGAGGAACACATCGCGACGCCAAGGCAACTTAACGGCAGGCTTCTTCCAGCCGCTGAACAACGAGACATCCAACCAATACTCCAACACCACAGCATTCTCGGCAGGGAATACCTCCAAATTCTCCTTCAGATGGCGGAGATTCTCGGCATGCGACATGCCGCGATCCTCCACTTCGGTGTCGCACAACGGCTTCTCCCACGAACGCATAATCGGCGCGAACTCCAAAAAGATACCCTCCTCGGGTTTTACCTTACGCGGTGCCTCGATAGAGTTGGCGTATGAGAGGTGAGCAAGCATCGCTTGTGGATCATACTTGCGTAAAGCTCTGATCATAGCGTTTTCGATTAAGAGCGCCTGCTCGCTCGGCAAAAGTTCGCGGCACTTCTCGCACTGACACGTTGGCTTGCCGTCATCCAACCAGAAGTAGTAGCGGTGGTTGGTCGCAGGCAACAACTTGGCATACTTCACAGCGTTTTGGGCGATAATATCGAGTGCCTTTTCGGAGTGAACACAGCAATTCCAATCCCCCACGCGGCGGCCATTCTCATCCATGCGGAACATGGTGCTATCCTCTGCGAACAGTTCGCGAGGCAACAACTCAGCCATAGCGTGTAGCTGGTGCTCCACCTCGATGCCGTAACGCTCGCAGTCGGCCATAAACTTTTTGCCCTTCTCGGTTGCGAGAAACTCTACAACCTCGCCTGGGTACATGTGTGTGCCGAGGGTGTTGATGCCATTTTCGTGAGCCAACTTAGGCCAATCGACAGTCGAAAGGTCGTGGGTGTTGAGAATCACACCTCGCATCTGATAATGCTGTGGCTCGGTGCATGAGCCGAGGAGCAACACGGCGAGGGTTAAAAGTGATAGAATCTGCTGTTTCATAGTCGTTAAATAAATAAGGTATCGTAAAATTATGAAAATTCTACGATACCTCCCAATTTTTATCTATTCTTATTTCTCTATGTGCCAATATTACGCTTAGTAGCTCTTTGCAAAGAGTACACGGCATGAAGATGGCTTGCCTGAGAATACGCACTTGCCCTCCTCTGGCACTGCATCCAAAGGAATACAACGGATTGTAGCCTTTGTAGCCTCCTTGATAGCGACCTCGGTCTCGACAGTACCATCCCAATGGGCTGAGATGAAACCGCCCTTATTCTCCAATACATCGATAAACTCCTCCCAAGTATCAACCTTAGTAATCATAGAGTTACGGTAGTCGAGAGCCTTCTTGAAGATGTTGGCCTGAATCTCCTCCAAAAGGTTTGCTACATACTGAGCGATACCCTCCTGAGATACAGTCTCCTTAGTCAAGGTGTCGCGGCGAGCTACCTCGATAGTACCGTTCTGCATATCGCGAGGACCCATAGCCAAACGTACAGGCACACCCTTCAACTCATACTCAGCGAACTTGAAGCCCGAACGCACGTTGTCGCGAGCATCAACCTTAACCGAGATACCCAACTTGCGCATCTCATCGGCGATAGCCTCCATCTTCTCCTTCATCACTGCCAACTGCTCGTCACCCTTGTAGATAGGCACCATAGCCACCTGAATAGGAGCCAACTTTGGAGGCAACACCAAACCGTTATCATCAGAGTGAGCCATAATCAAAGCACCCATCAAGCGTGTTGACACTCCCCACGATGTGGCCCAAACATACTCCAATTTTCCTGTCTTATCTGTAAACTGCACATCAAATGCCTTTGCAAAATTCTGACCCAGGAAGTGCGATGTTCCAGCCTGCAAAGCCTTACCATCCTGCATCAAAGCCTCGATTGTACAGGTATCCAAAGCTCCGGCAAAACGCTCATTATCACTCTTATGACCCATAATCACAGGCATAGCCATCCACTCGCGAGCAAACTGCTCATAAACATGAATCATTTTCTGAGTCTCCTCGATAGCCTCCTCTTTTGTTGCATGGGCGGTATGTCCCTCCTGCCACAAGAACTCGGCAGTACGCAAGAAGATACGTGTACGCATCTCCCAACGCATTACGTTTGCCCACTGATTAC
>CAYTGT010000238.1:0-2649 GCA_964437405.1 uncultured Alistipes sp. | reverse complement strand
TACCCTCGGCCTCTTTGTTACCGAAGGTATAGACACGTTTTACATCTGCCATAATAGTGGTTTAATTAAAATTTTATTATTTATTTAGCGATATTTGTTTGCGTAATGTTTTACCGTACAAAATTAAAACTTTTTCTCTAATGTGCAAATAAATTGCCGAAATATATGTAGACAGGCAAGTAATTTGAGTATCCACCATAATATTTACCGCCTGCGTATGTCGGTAAAGGTTCTGAGTCTTCGGAGATCAACCACTGCTTGAGATAGACACCGCAAGATGTTGGTGCTCCGAAGTTTGAATATATGCGATCGTACATCTCCCATCTACCACTCCGCACACGATTGCCTTGACCAGAGCGTGAATTTGGCAAAAGATGATCCGACAAACCATATTTCTCAAAATTTGATTTATTGGGCGAGCCAAGGATTATAATTTTAGTTTCTTCATCCCTCTCGGCCAATTCATTTATCAACACGCCAATCGTTGTCGAGCGTTGATTGCCCACAATCGCAACCCGTGACGAGCCCACATAACCCTCCACGCATAGCGCTCTATGCCACGAAGTAACTCTTTCGGGGAAAAAGCGATCGCCATAATATAGCAACGCAAAATCCAAGCCATCGGTATAATCCATCGTACGATGAATATATGCATAATCGCCATCGCACTGCCCTACTATATCGCGCACAACCTGCTCACTCTCCACGCCATACAGCATCACAATCGGCATCCGCATCGAATCAATCACACGAGCGATATTTACAATTTTCTGATTGTATTTTCGACTATCCCAACGATATTTGCCACGAGGTGTAAACCGACTGTCATCATGGAATTTAGACGGCACAGTATCATATAGCTGATCCACATTATAATAGGCTACGCCTAAAATTCTATCAGCTTTTTCGTGCATAACGGCACTCACCTGAGCAAAAGACCCACTCGGCAACAAAGAGACAAATAATATGAGAAAAAAGATTTTTAACATAGCCGAACAGTGGAATTGCTATCGGTAAATCACACCCGATCCGACAAGCACCTCACCATCATACCACGCCGCAAACTGCCCCGCCGCAACACCTCGTTGCGTCTGATCAAAACAGAGATACAATCCATCCTCACGACACAACAATTCAGCCTCTTGAAGCGGTTGACGATAACGGATACGTACCATATAGCGGCGACTCTCACCCACTTGCATAGCATCGTCTGGATCAACCCAATGCTGATCTTCTATCCTAATCTTCAAGACTTTACGATATAATCCTGGATGCGAATCACCTTCGCCAACATATATCACATTCTCCTTGACATCAGTCGCCAAGATAAACAAAGACTCCTTGCGGCCTCCGATTCCCAAACCCTTGCGCTGACCGATGGTGTAGAAATGAGCTCCGTTATGAGTTCCGATCTTTTTACCATCTCGTACCGTATAGCTATAAGGCTCGGCCAACAACGACAACTCTGCTACACCCTCGCGTGCAGCATATTTCGGCCATGTCGGCAATATTTCGTGAATATTACCCTGCTTGGCGGCGAGTTGCTGTTGCAGAAAGACTGGCAAATCAACCTTACCGACAAAACAGATACCCTGCGAATCCTTACGTTTGGCCGTAGCTAATTTCTGCTCTTGGGCAATCTCTCGCACCTGAGGTTTTTGTAAATGACCTATCGGAAAAAGTGCGTATTTCAGTTGTTCCTGATTAAGTTGACAAAGGAAATAACTTTGATCCTTATTTTTATCAGCACCCGCCAAAAGCTGATATTTCTCGCGGCCATTCTCAACTATGATCTGCTTCTGACAATAGTGGCCTGTTGCGACATACTCAGCACCGAGTTTGAGTGCCTCTTTTAAAAATACATCAAATTTTATCTCACGATTACATAGCACATCGGGGTTGGGCGTACGCCCCTGCTCATACTCCGAGAACATATAATCTACCACCCTTTTACGATACTCCTCCGAGAGATCGACAAAACGAAACGGGATATCTAATCGTTTGGCAACAAGCTCAGCAAAGACCTGATCGTCATACCACGGGCAGTCGCCCTCAAGGGTGCCTGTCGTATCGTGCCAATTACGCATAAAGAGGCCAATAACTTCATGTCCCTGCTGCTTCAACAGATATGCAGCAACCGAAGAGTCAACGCCACCCGACAAACCTACTACAACTCGTGCCATACATTAGAATTTTAAAACTGCACCTTATAAAGAGACTTTTCGCCGATATTAGCACTTACCCGTCATAATATTAAGAATCAGAGCATCGGTCTCGTCCATTCCGTCACGTCCAATTGCTGTCAGATTCTTTATCGAGCGATCAACATCCTCATCAATAATTCCCTCCAACTTGGTCACACAACGATGCTCCATCGCCATCATCGCCGACAACATAGCGGTCGAAACACCACTTGCAAGTTTCAGCGCGCAGCTTGGTTTAGCTCCATCACAGATCATTCCCGTAAGATTGGCAATCATATTTTTGATGGCCATCGCCACCTCCTCGTAACCGCCACCCATCAGGTATGTAATACCACAACTCGATCCCGAAGCGGCAACTACACAGCCACAAAGAGCCGACAACCGACCCAAACTCTGCTTGATATAAATCACCGATAGATGGCTCAGCGTCAGCGCACGAATCATC
>CAYTGT010000237.1:0-2715 GCA_964437405.1 uncultured Alistipes sp. | reverse complement strand
GCATGAGCTCAGTGCCATGAGTAGCACCGCCGCCGCAAAAATTAATCTCTTCATTCTTTTGATGTGTTTCATATAGAATACAAATATAACAACTTTTTCTCGAAAAACGCAAATTTACTTCTGAGAATTGTGGCGAACCGAGTTGTCGTTATTGTTTTTTTTAACATTGTTAGGCACTCGGCCACGCTGATTGTTGTTATTGTTGTATGGGTTTTTCAGAGCTACAGCCTTTTGTTGAGGCTTCTGCTGAGGTCGCTGAGCGCCTTTTTGAGGACGTGCCGCAAGGTGCTGTTTATAGTCACTTCGGAGGTTATTTATCGCCTCTTCGTTGAGCTCGATACCATCTTCGGACAAAAACTTTATATCTTTTATAATCACCTCGTTGTTAGGGTGCTCTTGATTATACTCAAAACTCTTCGAACGCATATAGCGAGCCAATGAATCCACCGCTACATTAAGCGCCTCACGATCCTTCTCTTCGCGTAATTTCTGGAGCATCGCAGCTACATACTTACCATAGTGCTTGAAAGCTATTCGCCCCTGAGAATATTGCAATTTGCGAGGTTTCATCTCTAAGTCGTGACGTGTAGGTCGCGCGTATGGAGAATCCACATCTAATTGAAAATCAGACATTATAAATAGGTGATCCCAGAGCTTGTGATTGAAGTCGGAGTGGTCGCGCAACAGCGGGTTCAAATTACCCATTACGGCTATTACGGCGCGTGCTTGAGCGTTACGCTCCTCGCGATCCTCGATATGTAGAAGTTGGTCTACCATCTCATGAATATGGCGTCCATATTCAGGTAGGTAGAGCTTACGGCGTGTGTTGTTGTAATTTTTTTTCATACAAAAATGTTCGGTTGCTCCCACTTTTCGACCTCAGCCATGATTTACTTGGGTGAGGCGTAATAATTTTTAGTCGTGGAGAATGAACCGTTTTAGATTAAAAAGAGAGCTCATCTCTCATCGGTGTCTTCGTGGCGTCAAGATTGGAATCACCGATAAAGAGGCTATCTTTGACTCTGCAAAGTAAATGTAAAAATATCAAAAAACAAAATATGGCAAAAGTTTTAATCTTAGAACAATCAAAAAGTATGCGAAATACTCTGCGCGAGAGGTTGGAATTTGAAGGATATGCTACAACAGTGGCCGAGCGCAGTGAACTGACCGAGAGTTTTTGTACTCGTAAAGGCTACGATGCGGTGGTGGCGGGTAGCGATATGGAGAATGTGGCCGCTTTGGGATTGCCGTTTATTGTAATAACGCCTGCGGGGAGTATTGAGGGTGCTGTCGAGGCGCTCAGAAGTGGGGCCGAGGATTATATCACTGCGCCAGTTGATATGAATCGTCTGTTGGGATCGTTGCGGCGAATTGTGGAGTGCCGAGATTCGGAATCTTCTGCTACCGAGCGTGCTGCGAATCAGACACCGCGTCTGCGCCGAACGAAACATGCCGATGTGGAGCGCATTATCGGCTCTTCGCCAGCAATAGAACATGTGCGCCGATTAATAGATAAGGTGGCACCATCGGATGCTCGAGTGTTGATTACGGGCGAGAATGGTACAGGCAAGGAGTTGGTGGCTCGCTGGTTACATGAGAAAAGTTCGCGAGCAGAGGCTCCTTTTGTGGAGGTGAATTGTGCGGCTATCCCATCGGAGTTGATCGAGAGTGAGTTGTTCGGGCACGAAAAGGGTGCGTTCACCTCGGCTATCAAGCAGCGTAAGGGTAAGTTTGAGCAGGCTGATGGTGGAACTCTATTTATGGATGAGATCGGAGATATGTCGCTCTCAGCGCAAGCAAAGGTGCTCAGAGCTTTGCAGGAGAGCAAGATTAGCCGAGTGGGTAGCGACAAAGATGTGGTGGTGGATGTTCGGGTGGTAGCGGCCACTAATAAAGACATCAAGGCCGAGATCGAAAAGGGTAATTTCCGCGAGGATCTCTATCATCGTCTGAGTGTAATATTAATAAAAGTACCACCCCTGCGTGAGCGTGCATCGGATATTCCTGAGTTGATAGAGAGTTTTATTGCCAATATCGCATCGCAACAGAATGTAGCTCCTAAAAGTATAGAGCCTCAAGCATTGCAGGCTCTGAGTGTTATGCCATGGAGCGGAAATATTAGGGAGTTGCGTAATGTGGTGGAACGGCTGATGATTCTAAGCGGGGAGTGCATCACACAGCGCGATGTGGAGCTATATTGTCAGCAATAGCGCTCTTAATTGCTCAACATTATCCACAATATTATCTGGCGAGCACTGCTCCAACTCCTCTCTTGAGCGGAATCCCCAACTCACACCTATGCTTCCGATCTGCGCGTTATGAGCTGTCTGCATATCGACAGCCGAGTCGCCGATCATAACCGTATCGGAGTGCTTCACACCCGCCTTGAGAATGATCTGCTCGATAAGCATTGGATCGGGTTTAAGGGGTGCGCCCTCCTTATTGCCGCTCACCTCTACGAAGTTGATCTGTGGGAAAAATTTGTCGATCAGCTTCACTGTGCCATCATGAAACTTGTTGGATGCAACGGCAATCTTTGCACCTGAGAGTTGTAACTCCTCCAAAAGCTGCACCATGCCTTCGTATGGGTGGGTCTTGTGATCAATGTGCTGAGAATAATACTCCACAAACTCTTTGCGCAAAGGCTCAACCTCCTGCTCCGATTGGCACGATGCAGGCAGAGCTTGCTGCACAAGGCGGCGAATACCGTTGCCG
>CAYTGT010000236.1:0-2736 GCA_964437405.1 uncultured Alistipes sp. | reverse complement strand
AAAGTAGTTGTGCTAAAGAAAGTAACAAGGCCTATTAAGCACGTCACTCCACCGAGCCTTTAGGCGAGGATTGGAGTCTCTAACAGAGAAAATTAGTATAGAGATGCCAATCATCGGGCTGGTAGCCCTCTGTGGCATGACGTTCTGATTTATGTTGTGCGTTAGCTTTAATCTCGGCAGAAGCAGGCGTTACGCCTGTTTTACGTTGCCGTGCTACTTACACAAATGACCGTTGTTGGTATTATGTTGTGCGTTAGCTCTAATCTCGGCCGAAGCATTGGTGGAAAGAGGGCGGGAGTGGAAATTTGCGTTAAAAAATGGAGACTTTTTGATTGCTTCAAAAATGCTTTAGCATCCATTTTAGCAAATTTCCACTTCAGACCCCGACAATGATTCACCGAGCGCCTTTTTGCGATACTTTTTGGCGGCAAAAAGTATCAAAAGAATGTTTAGTAGCAACTTAAAACCGCATAGGTGGCAGAATAAAAGCCGAATGTTAAACAACAAAAACCGCATAATTTAAATGAAAAAACTATTTACATTATTTTACGCTATCACAGCAGTAACTCTCTCGGTATTCGCTCAGCAGAGTGATGAGCCTATGGTGGCATACCTATTCACTTATTTCACAGGCAACGCCCCACACGAGGAGCAGATCTGCTATGCGTTGAGCGATGACGGCTACAACTTCACGCCGCTGAATCATGGCAACCCTGTCATCAAGAGCGACTCTATCGCCCTGACAGGTTGCGTGCGCGACCCACACATTCTGCGCTCGGAGGATGGCAAGTCATTCTACATGGTCGTAACCGACATGCGTTCGAGTTTAGGTTGGAGCTCCAATCGCGGTATCGTATTGATGAAGAGCAACGACCTTGTTAATTGGGAGCACCACACCGTACATTTCCCAACAAAATACCCTCGCAAATGGGGTAACGTGATCCGCGTCTGGGCACCTGAGACCATCTACGACAAACGTGCAGGCAAGTACATGGTTTTCTACTCTTTGCGCACCGACTATGACGACTCGTTTGACCGCATATATTATAGCTACGTCAACGAAGATTTCACCGATTTAGAGGGCGAGCCACAATACCTCTTCGACAATGGCAGCGCCACAATCGATGGCGATATCGTCTTCAACGAGGCTGACGGATTGTACCACCTCTTCTACAAGAGCGAGGGCGGACGTGGCATCTACCAAGCCACCGCTAAACACCTCACTACCGACAAGGGTCAGCGCCCAGGCTCTCAGTGGACTCGTATTAAGGAGAATGTGGAGCAGACCAAGAAGGCTGTCGAGGGCGTGGGCGTATGCCGCTCGCTCGATGGCAAGAGCTGGATCATCATGTACGACTGCTACATGGATGGCCACTACCAGTTCTGCCGCAGTACCGACCTCAAGACCTTTGAGTGGGTACAGGATACCAAAACGCAGGGTAAATTCACCCCTCGTCACGGTACCATCATCCCTATCACTCAGCGCGAGAAGGATCGCCTTTTAAAGGAGTTCGGCAACCACGTTAACCCTATCCTTCCCGACTTCCACGCCGACCCAGAGATTCTCTACTCTGAGAAGACAGGTAAATACTACATCTACTCTACGACCGATGGCGTACGCCATTGGGGTGGCTGGAAATTCAACGTCTTCAGTTCAGAAGATCTGATCAATTGGAAAGATGAAGGCACCATGCTCGATG
The DNA here is from genome assembly GCA_964437405.1 of uncultured Alistipes sp. Taxonomy (GTDB): domain Bacteria; phylum Bacteroidota; class Bacteroidia; order Bacteroidales; family Rikenellaceae; genus Alistipes. Next base: position 1,036 of record CAYTGT010000236.1, on the reverse strand, counting down.
TCAAGAGCGACCAAGTTCCTTGGGCTAAGGGCAATGCGTGGGCTCCTGCCATCATCGAGCGCAAGCAGAAGGATGGCTCCTACAAATACTATTTCTATTATAGCGCCGATGCTGGTCGCCGCAAGGAGATCGGTGTCGCTGTGGCTGATGATCCCGTAGGACCTTTTGTCGATTACGGCAAACCTATCATCAGCGATGAGCCAGAGGGCTGTCGCGGCCAGCAGATTGATGTCGATGTATTCCAAGATCCTAAATCAAAGAAGTTCTACATCTATTGGGGCAATGGCTACATGGCGGGCGCAGAGCTTAACGATGATATGACCAGCCTCAAGCCTGAGACTATCACCAAACTCACCCCTGAGGGCGGCACATTGCAGGACTACGCCTACCGCGAAGCGCCTTACGTGATCTACCGCAAGGGCATATACTATTTCCTCTGGTCGGTTGACGACACAGGCTCTCCCAACTACCACGTAGCCTACGGCACAAGCCGCAAGCCACTCGGCCCAATCACTGTTGCCGAAGAGCCTGTCATTCTCAAACAGCGCCCAGAGGATAAGATCTACGGTACGGCGCACAATTCGGTGATCCAAATTCCAGGCACAGACACTTGGTATATCGTCTACCACCGTATCAACAAACGCTACATCGAGCCATTTATGGGCCCAGGCTACCACCGCGAGGTGTGTATCGATCAGATGCACTTCGACAAGAAGGGTCGCATCCTCCCTATCACACCTACACACTCTGGCCCCGCACCGCTTAAGACCGCTGAGTAGCATTTTTTGTCACTCTTTTGGAGTATTTCGCCACTTTTCAGGGTTCTCTATCCCTAAAATAGGGGCAGCAGTTTGCAATTTTATACTTTTGTTTCTCGGTAGTCAATAGCGGCTACCGAGAAGTGTATAAAGCAATAGAAAGATGACAAAAATTAAAGACAACTTCGTCCTCATCACAGTAGGCGCATCAGGTATTGGCCGTATCATGGGTAGCATGGCTCTTGAGAAGGTCGCAAAGTTTTTGATCATTTGGGATA
>CAYTGT010000235.1:0-2756 GCA_964437405.1 uncultured Alistipes sp. | reverse complement strand
GCCAAGATCTACGACCCAACAAAGGGTTTGCGAGTGAATGCAACAGCTGAGTTTGAGACAAAGGATAAGCTCAAGTTGCGCGGTACAATTCTCGGCGTGGGTGTTACGCTTTATTGGACTCGCATCAAGTAATACTGAAGTTGTCAAACAAGGCTCTTGTTATATAACTTCTACAAAAAACTGAGGTTGCCCGACAGAATTGTCAGGCAACCTCTTTTTATTAATCCGTCCAATCTTTTGGGGTCAGATCACTTTCAGGCACACCTCTTTCATGCGCGATCCTTACTGAATCTCGAAATCGTAAGGGCAGAATGTATAAACACCCTTGCGAGTTACGATCTGTTCGATGTGCTTGTACTGCTCATAGAGCGCGGCAAGCTCCGAATCACTTGCGAAGGCCTGCTTTACGCTCACGTTGAGCTGCTGGAGCAATGCCATGAAGCCCTCAGCCTCTGATTTCTTCTCCACGATCTGGAAGTTCTCGCCCAATTCAGCCTTGTCAGCAGCAATGGCGATGGCTGCCTTCAAACCGCCGCAGGTATCAACCAATCCGATCTGCTGCGCCTCTACGCCCGACCAAACACGACCCTCGGCAATCTCCAACACCTTCTCGATAGTGAGGTTACGTCCCTCAGCCACAAGTGTGGTGAAGCGCTCATAAACACGATCCACGCCGCGCATCAATGCTTCATGCTCCGCAGGCTTGAGTGCAGAGAAGCCGTCACCCATGTTTGAATACTTGTTGGTGTTTACGGCATCAATAGTGATTCCGATCTTATCCTTGAGCGCCTTGCCGAACGAAGGCAACATTCCGAATACTCCGATCGAACCTGTCATAGTCAACTTGTCGGCAACGATAGCATCTGCTGGAGCAGAGATATAGTAACCGCCCGAAGCGGCTGTTGCGCCCATCGAAACGATTACAGGCTTCTTCTGCTTGAGCAACTCCACCTCGCGCCAGATAATATCTGACGCCAATGCGCTACCACCTGGAGAGTTGACTCTCAATACCACAGCCTTCACCTCGTCATCCTCAGCTACCTCGCGGATCTCGCGTGCCATAGTGTAGCCATAGATGTTGTCATCCGAGCCGTTACCATCCATCACCTGACCGTTGGCATAGACGATAGCCACTTGTGGAGCCGAGAGCTTGCTGACATCAGGTACCAAACCCTTTGTGTACTCACCGAGCGAGATATATTCAGGCTCCTCGATACCATACTCGGTCTTGAAGAGCTCCTCCATCTGATCCTGATACATCAATCCATCAATGAGCTTGTGCTCCAACGCATCCTTTGGCAGATTTACAGCCAACTCATCGGTCAAGCGGTTGATCTCATCCACGCTGATGCCACGCGATGCTGAGACAGCCTCGGTCAATACACCCCACATATTGTCGGCCAGCGACTGCATTTGCAAGCGGTTAGCCTCTGACATCTTCTCCAAGAAGAATGGCTCAACAGCGCTCTTGTACTTGCAAACCGTAGGGCGCAAAATATCAACCTCGACACCCAACTTGTCGATCAAGCCCTTGTAGAACATGGTAGTCATCGAGACTCCCGTTAGGCTGAAAGTACCCTCTGGCTGCATATAAACCTTGTCGGCCACTGAGCTGAAATAATACAACCATTGTGGGAATACATCATCGTAAGCAACGACAAACTTGCCACTCTCTTTGAAGTGCGAGATAGCCTCGCGCAACTCCTCTAAGATGGTTATAGTGGTCGCGCCCGCACCTGTGACGTTGATGTAGATACCCTTGATGCGATCATCTACCTCGGCTGCGTCAATGGCTTGCAGTGCGTTGTAGAGCGTAATTGACGATTGTGGCTGAAGTGTTGCGATGTCGATAGCGCCAAACGGATTCTTTGATGGCGCATCGAGTATGCTCTCGTTGAAGTCGATCTTCAAAATCGCACTCTCTGGGATAGCCTTCACCTGAGGCTCCATCATTGATGAGAGTCCTGAGAAGAGCGATATCCAGAAGATGAATGATACCACGCTACCTACAACAACGGCCAACAATGCTGCCAAAAATACCTTGCCGAAGGTCATGCGTGGGCGCTTTGGCTGGCCCTTGATATGTGCTTGTGACTGCTTCGGCGCTGAAGCCTGCGCTTGAGGCTTTGGCTGAGCCTCGGCTTGCTGAGCACTTTCTGTGTTTGGAGTCTGAGGAGTCTGCTCCTCGCGTTTAATCTCTTCCATATAGCTAAGTTTTTACGTTATTAATCTGTTTGGAATTATATCTTTCTCTCTTATCTTCGCTCGCATCTCTGTATGAACATACAGAATCGGATAGCAAATATACTAAAAAACTTTTTTTCAACGGCCAATAATCTCGTCTCTATAATATCTTAGTCGCAAAATGGGGTGAGTTTGCTACAAAAAAGTGAAGAAAAATATTCATAACATAAAATGAGGTTGCCCAACACTCTTGTTGGACAACCTCTACTCCGCATTACTTTAGTATAAAATTCTCTACTCTTTGAAACAATCGACCTGAATCTCGCGGCGGAATGATTCATTGAGCGACATATAGGTCTGTGTGCTGGCAACACCTTGAACGTGTAAAATCCTGTCGAAGATCGTGCGCATCAGGTGCTCGTTGTCGACACAATAGACCTTAATCAGCAAATTGTATGATCCTGTGATGTAGTGACACTCCACCACCTCAGGAATTTTACTCAACAGATCTACCGTATCCTGCTGACGAGTGATATCTGCGGTGCGAATCATGATAAAAGCGCAGACATCGA
>CAYTGT010000234.1:0-2779 GCA_964437405.1 uncultured Alistipes sp. | reverse complement strand
AGAGGGTGCTTGCACACTTTGCCGAGCCGCGAGGAGGAAACGAGAATTTATTTCTCGTAATTTTGAATTTCTCTCGGTTTGTGGCTTTTTATTTGTCACGCAAAGAGATTTTATAGTCGTTAGGGGTGAAATTTTCATTAAATTATCGTTAAGAATATGTCCAAAATGTATTGTATATAGATAATAATCATTATCTTTGGAAACAGAAACCGCCCTGTTTGCGACTTTTTTGTCCGCACTTTCGGCCCTGCAATATGTTGCGATGTGACTATGTAGTCATGTGGCCATGTGGTCTTGCGGCAAGAGTGAGCGAGTCGGAGTGAAAGAGCAATCGCGGGCGCAAAAAATTCTTTTATGAGTGAATTATACACTGTAGTCTTGGCCGTATTGGCTGTTTTGGCAGTTTCGGGACTCTATGTGGGAGTAACCAACGATGCCGTAAACTTTTTGAACGCTGCCATCGGTAGTAAAGTGGCAAAGATGAAGACCATCTTGACGGTGGCTTCTGTCGGAATCATCTTGGGAGTGCTCACTTCGAGCGGAATGATGGAGGTTGCACGAAGTGGTATGTTCAACCCAGCACTCTTTAGCTTCCATGAGATTATGATGCTCTATGTGAGTGTGATGTTTGCCAACGTAATCTTGCTCGACATCTACAACTCATTGGGTCTGCCGACTTCGACCACTGTGGCGTTGATTTTCAGCTTGTTGGGTGCTGCTATTGCCGTTTCGCTTTATAAAATTGCGGGCGATCCTACACTCTCGATTGCCAGCTTGGGTGGCTTCATCAACACTACTCGTGCGATGGGTGTTATCTCAGCAATCTTGCTCTCGGTAGTCATCGCGTTTGTATTTGGTACGCTGATCATGTGGGTGTCACGTATGCTCTTCTCGTTCCGTTACATCGCTGCCTTCCGCAAGTTGGGATCTCTCTGGTGCGGTCTGTCGTTTACAGCAATTGCCTACTTCGCCATTTTCAAGGCATTGAAAGGCGTTTTGGCTGGTACAGCAGTCTACACTTGGGTTAGCGACAACTTGTTGTTGGCATTGATCCTTTGCTGGATCTTGTGCACGATACTGTTGGCATTCATGCAGCTCTTCAAGATAAATATCTTGCGTATCAATATCCTTACAGGTACATTCGCTTTGGCGTTGGCCTTCGCGGGTAACGACTTGGTGAACTTCATCGGAGTGCCTATCGCAGGTTTGGATGCTTACAATATCGCTAAGGATGCTGGTGCAATCGACATCATGATGGATGGCTTGAACAACAACCTGCCAGCACAGTTTATCTGGATGTTGCTTTCGGGTTTTGTGATGGTGTTAACGCTCTGGACTTCAACAAAGTCTATGAATGTATCACAGACCGAGATCTCGCTCGCAGGTCAGGGTGATGATATGATCTCAGGTGAGCATGAGTCTAACGTATTCTCACGCTCTATCGTGCGTGCTTCGCTCTCGATCTCAAACTTCATGGATAAGGTGATCCCTGCGAAGGTTCAGGAGTTTGTCGGCAAGCGCTTCGAGTATGAGGATGTCGAGAAGAATGGTGCTCCATACGATAAGATCCGCGCCGTAGTGAACCTCACCACAGCAGCGTTGTTGATTTCGGTGGGTACGTCACTCAAGTTGCCACTCTCTACAACATACGTATGTTTCATGGTTGCGATGGGTTCTTCTTTGGCAGACAAGGCTTGGGGACGTGAGTCAGCCGTACACCGTATCACAGGTGTGATGACAGTGATCATGGGTTGGTTCGTGACAGGTATCGGAGCATTTATCATCGCTATCGCAGTAGGTTTGTTGCTCATCTGGGGCGGTACTCCTGCATTCATCGTGGTGACTATCGCTTGTGCATATATGCTCATCAAGAGTAACTTCATCGACACTAAGAAGAAGTCGGAGTCAATGCCTAAGTCAGCTATCGAGAACAATGCTGTTGACAACGTGATGGACGAAACTTGCCGCATGATGAAGCTCACAACTCAGATCTATGATCGCACATTGGTGGCTGTATTTAAGGAGGATCGTAAGGCTTTGAAGGAGCTTGTGCGCGAGTCGGACGAGATTTACAGCGAGTGCCACAAGATTAAGTATAGCTTGATGCCTACGTTGCGCCAGATGAAGGGTTCGGGCATGGAGCTTTCGCTCTACTACATCCAGGTGGTGGATTATTTGAACGAGATCGCTAAGGCGTTGGTACACATTACCCGTCCAGCCTTCGACCACATCGACAATAACCACAAGGGTCTTTCGGAGCAGCAGACTGAGGATCTGATGCACATCAACGAGGATGTGGCCGAGATCTACTCCAGCATAAATCGTATGATTACAACCAACGACTTCTCGGATATTGATACAGTGTTGACTATGCGTGACGAACTTTTCGAGCGTATCGCATCGACAATCAAGTCGGAGATCGGACGTATCAATAACGGCGAGAGCAACACTAAGGCCAGCATGTTCTACCTCACAGTGTTGAGTGAGACTAAGGCGATGGTATTGCAGGCACGTAACTTGCTGAAGGCTCAGCGTTACTTCCTTGAGCATGCCGAGACAACCAAAAATTGGGCTTCGCTCAACAGAGCTAAGTAACAAGGGTTGATCTACGAGAGATCATGCAGGGGCTGTCCGATTCACTTGTCGAACAGCCCTTGTTTTTTGTTTTGGCGATAAGAATGATGATTCAAAATTTCATGTTCGAAGAATGGGAATATAACCTTGGGCTTATTGGTCAAAATAGTACATAAAATCGGGGCGGTTTTTGTTTATTGGTCAA
>CAYTGT010000233.1:0-2836 GCA_964437405.1 uncultured Alistipes sp. | reverse complement strand
CAATGTAATAAGTGTTCAGTTTCGCAAAGCTATAAGGAAATCTATGCGGGTAGATCTTATATGTAAAGAACTTTTCGGTCGCGCCTCTCGCCTAACCTAAGTACAAGAACGGCAACAACCATGCTTATTTACTATCTCTTAACCCTTTTTAGGTGTTGTAAGTCTGTTAAGATTCTTATCTAAACGCTGCGAAAGAGCATCGAGGGCACTCAGATCCTCATTACTCATCTCGCTTTGTCGCGAAATCGCAATCGAATTAATACTAAAACGCAAAGCCGTAATAGCCAAACAATCCTGCATCGAAACCTTGTCACCAAAATTTCGTTGCAACTCACTGACATTGGCATTCACCTCTCGTTCCGCCAAGCGATATACCTCCTCCTTATCGCTATCAATTGTCATCTCGTAAGCCTTGCCAGCTACTCTGAGGTTTATCTTTTGCTTTGCCATCGTTAGTTCATTTCTTGCCCTTTAGTGAGCAATGCTATACACTTATCAACCTCCCGCATTAATTGGTTGATACGCGCACGTGATTTAGCTCTGTCTGATCCTGCACCCGACAAGCCCTCGGCCAATCGCAAACGCTTAACCTCCTCTTTCAACTGCCCAATTTGCTCCTGATGTTCTCTTAATGAGAGCTTCAGCGCATCACGCTCCTCGCACACTTGAAGAAAGTCTGCTTCCAACTTCTCATGTTGCGAGATGACTCTCTCGGCCTGAGCAGTGATATGATTTATAATACTTTTACAAGCCATCTTGGCGGATCAAATCAGATTTAACACTCAAAGATATAAAAAAAATATTATATCCGCAAATAATGCCCCCGAAAATCACCTACTTCGAGCCTTTACCCCACGGCGCAACTACCTCGGCATAGAGGTCGTAATCCTCCGCCCCAGTAATTCTTACTCTATAAAAAGCGCCTCGGCGAAGCTGTCTTAAAGCTGCAGGGATCAAGATCTCTTGATCGACCTCTGGCGAGTCATATTCCGAACGTGCCACATAGTAATCGCCCTGACGCGAATCAACAACAACACGCATTTCGCGTCCGACACGCTTTTGATTATTCTCCAATGAAATCTGCTCCTGAATCTGCATCACACGATCGGCTCTAAGGCGCTTGACATCCTCTGGCACATCATCCGTGAGTTGTGTCGCAGAGAAAGTACCTTCCTCCTCAGAATATGGGAACACGCCCAAACGATCGAAACGTACCTCGCGCACAAACTCCTCTAACTCAGCCTGATCTTGCTCCGTTTCGCCTGGATAGCCCACCAAAAGCGTTGTACGCAAAGCGATATCGGGGATGGCCTTACGCAAGCGCTCGATCAGCGTCATCGCCTCAGCCTTGTCGTGGCGACGTTTCATAGCTGACAACACATGATCCGAAATATGTTGGAATGGGATATCGAGATATTTACAGATTTTTGGCTCACGCGCCATCACCTCGATCACATCATCGGGGAAGGCCGCAGGATAGGCATAATGGAGACGAATCCATTCGATACCCTCCACTCGGCACAACTCGCTGAGCAGATCAGCCAAGCGGCGCTTGCCATAGAGATCAATGCCATAATAGGTCGTATCTTGAGCGATTACCATCAACTCCTTCACACCCTTAGCCGCCAACGAGCGAGCCTCCTCCAACAGATCCTCCATCGGCACCGAGATGTGTTTACCTCTAATGAGCGGAATGGCGCAATATCCGCACATCCAGTTGCAGCCCTCCGAGATTTTCAAGTAGGCATAGTGCTTCGGGGTTGACAAGACTCTTTCTGTTCGCAACTTCTCGCTGTACTCGCCACCCAATGCCGCAACTATATCGGCCCAATCTTTCACGCCGAAGTATTGGTCAACTTCGGGAATCTCAACTCTCAGTTCATCGGCATAGCGCTCACTTAGGCACCCTACAACAAATAGTCGCTCGATTCTACCCTCCTGTTTAGCCGCCACAGCCGAGAGAATCATCTCAATACTCTCCTGCTTAGCATCGCCGATAAAGCCACAGGTATTGATGACCACCACCTCGGCATCGGTACGCTCGCTATCGAACTCCACACGATACCCCGCGGCAGATAGTTGAGCCATCAAATGCTCGCTATCAACCGTATTTTTCGAGCAACCGAGAGTTATGACGTTAATTGTTTTCATCTGCTACTTATTATCCCCAAAGAGAGCCTTAACAAAATCGTGACGATCGAACATACGAAGCTGGTCGATACCCTCGCCGATACCGATGTAACGCACAGGGATATGGAACTGATCGCTGATACCAATTACAACGCCACCCTTAGCCGTACCGTCCAACTTAGTGATTGTTAGCGAAGTAACCTGAGTTGCTTGAGTAAATTGGCGAGCCTGCTCAAAGGCGTTTTGACCCGTAGAGCCGTCCAAGACCAACATCACCTCATGTGGCGCATCGGGGATTACCTTCGACATCACGTTACGAATTTTTGTAAGCTCATTCATCAAGCCTATCTTGTTGTGCAATCGACCCGCAGTATCAATCAACACCACATCAGCGCCATTGGCAACAGCCGACTTGAGTGTATCATAAGCCACCGATGCTGGGTCGGAACCCATCTCCTGACGAATCATGGTCGCACCTGCGCGATCGGCCCACACAGCCAACTGGTCAATAGCCGCCGCACGGAATGTATCGGCAGCACCGATGTAGACCTTACGACCGAGCTTGGTGAGTTGTGCCGCCAATTTACCGATTGTGGTAGTCTTACCTGCGCCATTCACACCCACAACCATCATCACATATGGCATACCAGGCTTCACCTCCAGACCCATGTCGCGAGTCGAAGAGTGTGACTCCTCCATGAGCGAA
>CAYTGT010000232.1:0-2862 GCA_964437405.1 uncultured Alistipes sp. | reverse complement strand
TATGATGTTCTGATAATGCCATTTAAGTGGGTACAGAACTCGGCTTATAGTGCTTGCTATGCTTGGAGTGTCGTTGCGTGTAGCACGACACTCTTTTTTTGTCTGAAGATGTTTTTGCAATTATGCTATAAATAGTTATCTTTGTAAATAGTGTGAATGATAAAATTATTGAGTATGAAACGAATAGCATTTATTGATTACCTGAGAGTCTTTGCTTGCTTCTTGGTGTTGTTGGTGCATGCCAGCGAAAATTATTATGGCGTGGTTGGCGATGCAAACTTGGCGGGCCCTCAATCTTTTTTAGCAGATGAGACAGATCGCTTATGGGTGTCGCTCTATGATGGATTTTCGAGAATGGCAGTGCCGCTGTTTATGATTGTGTCGGCCTTCTTGCTTGTGCCGATGCGCAAAGAGCAGAGCTCGTGGGAATTTTATGCTAAGCGCATGAAACGTGTTGTGCCTCCGATGGCCTTCTTTATGCTGCTCTACACCTTCTTGCCACTTTTGTGGGGCTCAACAGATATGACGATGGCGATGACCGACTTCAAACGCTTCCTGCTTAACTTCCCATCTATGGCGGGACACTTGTGGTTTATGTATCCTCTTATCGGACTCTATCTCTTTATCCCGATTATCTCGCCTTGGCTCAGAGAGGCTTCGGCTAAGGAGGAGCGATTCTTTATCTATCTGTTCCTTATCTCGACCTGTATGCCATATCTGAACCGTTGGTTTGGCGAGTTGTGGGGTGAGTGCTTCTGGAATCAATATCATCTGCTCTGGAATTTCTCTGGATATGTAGGTTATTTGGTTTTGGCTCATTATATCAGGACTCATTTGGATTGGAGCCGTTCAAAAAAGATGGCTGTGGGTCTGCTGTCGATGATCGTAGGCGCTGCTGTGACGATCTATTCATTCTATGTGCAGGCTGTGCCAGGAGTGGTACACTCTACACCTGTAATCGAAGTGGGCTGGGCGTTCTGCACAATCAACTGCGTGGCGCTGACTTTCGGTGCGTTCTTGCTCTTTAGCTGTATCGAGCGAGAGAAGACTCCTGCTTATGTAACCGATATGTCGAAGATGAGCTTCGGTATTTATCTGATCCACCTGCTCTGGATGCCGTTGTGGGTGGCTGTATTCAAGCAGGATATGGGCTTGCCAACCGTTGCTGCAATTCCTGTGATTGCCGTTGCGACATTCGTTTCGAGCTACCTGTCGGTGAAGATCGTGTCGTTCATTCCAGGCAGTAAGTGGCTTATTGGTTAAACCTCAGCACATCATTTAAATAAAAGAAAATCTCTTTTCGGGGTCATGCAGTGAGGGCAACAATAGGGCGTGAACTCCATAAGAAAGATATAACCGCATGTAGGGCAGACGTTGTAGGCGTTTGCCCTGCTTGTTTGATGGGGTGTTATACATGACCGATGGGAAACACTCGATTGGCTCTGATTGCTGTCTTGACTTGGTGCGTTGGCGGCGCTTTGCGAAGCGAACTTTTGTGGGACTTGGCAAAGTTCAAGTAGAATCAAGTGCTGGTTGTTGTTGGAGTTGTACCATGTGAGCATTCTGGCTATGTAGCGATTCTCATCGCTCAAAGCCTGTTCTATGATTTTCGGGAAGTCACTATGGTTGAGAGCTCGTTTCTGATCTAACTTTAGATTTATAACCTTTTCTGTGTCTTGAATCTCAGAAGAGCTGATTGTTGGCATAGACGGCGTTGAAATTTTGTCACCTAACGACTCGATGGCCTGCTGGCAGATGCGACAATTTATCCGCTCCGATTCGGCGATGGCACGCATCGTAACGGCAGTGGCATATAGAGAGTCATCGTGTGCGGCAGAGGCTTGTTGTAAGGTGTTGTGACTCTGACGATAGGTGATGCGGTATAGGTTGTGCAGGGATTTGAGAGTCTCTTCCCACTTGGGTTTGGTGGGCTCTTCGGGCTTCATAAATCCCAAAAAGTAAACCCACCCCAACAATAGCGCCGAGAAGACAAAAGCCGTAGCAAATATTCGTTGAAAGATATTCATGCTCATCGAAGAAGCATAAATTGTGCCTAAATGGAGGAGCTTTTGTGTTGTTGTTTCTCTTTGGGGGGTATAAAACAAGAGGGAGCTGCGTCCAGCTCCCTCTTGTTTTTAGACCGAAGTCTAAAAATTAAGCATACTTGAATGTTGACTCATCTGATACTGTCAACTTCTTACGTCCCTTAGCGCGACGTGCTGCCAAAACCTTGCGGCCGTTAGCAGTAGCCATTCTCTGACGGAATCCATGCTTGTTGATTCTCTTGCGGCGAGAAGGCTGATAAGTTCTTTTCATTGCCATAACGATATCGTTTTTTATGTTTGTTTCACATAATTCGCTCTTCGTCCATGCTTTAACATAGACTTTGCGAGGTGCAAAGGTAAATGTTTTTTCTTATTTCGCAAAATATTTCTCAAAAAACTATCTCTTTCGTACGTTTTACGGCTCTACATATCCTTAAAAAGGTCTATTTCGCCTCGCTCGACCTTGCCATACATGGCAGCCAATTCGGCTATGACGGGCGATACCAACTCCATCGTATCCTTTATCGCCTCGGCACGCTTTTGTTCTCCCTTTATGCGGTATAGCATCACTGCATAGAGCGCTCTGAAGCAAAGCTCTGTGTCGCAAACATCATCCTTCTTGACCAACGTGCGCAATGTGGGGAGTTGTGGCGCAAGTGCTGCAAATGTCTTGCGATAGTGCTCGCCCACGGGGTGTTGCATGAGTTGTAGATGCAGATTGTGCATATCGCCAATCAGATGCAACGTGTGCTCCAGGTGGCCGCTCTCCTCCTTGCCCTCCTTGCGTAGCAGGTTTACAATATCCATATACCATAAT
>CAYTGT010000231.1:0-2869 GCA_964437405.1 uncultured Alistipes sp. | reverse complement strand
TATGACCCGAAGCGTGAGGCTCGATAGATGGAGAAAGAACATTCAGCTCATCCATCGCACGATGGTAGCGCTCGGTGTAATAATGCGCAACCTCCATAGGCTCCAACTGCTCCAAGCGGGCCTTCTTAGCGATCTTATCCTCGCCATCATCGGCATCCTGCTCCAAGTGGCCAACATCGGTGATGTTGCGAACATAGCGCACCTTATAACCCAAAGCCTTCAGATAGCGGAACATCAAGTCGAATGTAACCGCAGGGCGTGCATGACCCAAATGTGGATCGCCATATACGGTAGGACCGCAGACATACATACCTACGCGACCCTCATTTATTGGCTCAAACACCTCTTTACGGCGAGTGAGCGTATTGTATAAACTAAGTTTTGATTCCATAGCAAAATTATTTTTTACAAAGATAACTCTTTTTTTATTCAAAAGAGCCATCGCTTATCAAAAACGACCTTCCCGAATAAAAAATTGACAAAAAAACAGACTTTTTTTAAGAAATTTTCTTCTCATCTGTTTTATTTCAAACCTATTATAGATTTATGTCAGAGATTCGCATCAAGGATAAACGAGAAGTATTAACACAAAACAAAAAAACATTTGAATTATGAAAAAGTATTTAGTTTCAATCATCGCAATCGTTACTGCATTATGTTTCTCTGGTTGCGACAAGGAGGATGAGGTTGTCATTGCTCCATCAGCCATTCCACAAGAGGTACAAGCCTTTCTCGGATCTCATTTCGCAGGTATCGAGATCAAGCATGTAATACAGGAGAGAGAACGATCTTCTTACGATTATGAATTATTACTTGCGGATGGAACACGCATCGAGATTAATCGTGAAGGTGAGTGGATAGAGGTTGAAAATCATCAGAAAGGTGTGCCGAACTCGATTGTACCAAGCAGTATTTTGGAGTATGTTAACACAAACTACCCCGAAATAACAATTGTCGATATTGAACGTGATCGACATATAGATGTAAAGCTCAAAAATGGCACAGAGATGGAGTTTACAACAAATGGAGATTTTATCAGAATAGATTTTTAAGAGTTACACAAGGGTAAGTTTTTTAATAATTGTGAGGGAGAGGGTGTCAAGCCGAAGAGGGTTGCCACCCTCGTCTTTTGCAGTTAAATTCCTCATAAAACACCCATAACGGGTGCGGTGAAGTGACAGATTACGCCACACAAAATAATCCCCCCAAAAATAAATCCCAGACAAGTTCATGCTTTCAGCCCGCTTTTTCTAAATAAAATCGAATGTTGCTTGAGGATAATTTATTAACTTTGTACATTAATAGTTAAAACTAAGACATCCCATGAAGAAACTACTTATCGCATTATTGCTTACTTTTATTGCTCTCCCTACACTGAACGCTCAGGAGAGCGAATTGAAATTCAATAAAGATCGCCGTTTTAAAATTGTACAATTTACCGATGTGCATTGGGTCTATGGTAACGCCGCATCGAACGAGGCTGCAGAGCGTATGGCCGAAGTGTTGGATTCGGAAAAACCCGATTTGGTGGTTATCACAGGCGACCTCATCTACGCCAAACCTGCGGGTAAAGCTCTGCAAAAGGTTTTGGAGCCTATCCTAAAACGTGGACTGAGATTTGCTGTAACATGGGGCAACCATGATGATGAGCATGATATGGCGCGTGCCCAGCTCTCGCATTTCATTGCCGATCTGCCTGGGAACATGACCTCTACCACCGAGGGCGTTTCGGGCGTGACGAACTATATCCTACCAATCGGAGCATCAGAGGGCAATTACAACGCGGCCGCGATATATGTACTCGACAGCCACTCATACTCCAACATCAAGGGCGTGAAGGGTTACGGCTGGATTGAGAGCGATCAGATCGAGTGGTACAAGAGATCAAGCAAGGCTTTCACCGAGAAGAATCAGGGTAAGCCCTTGCCTTCGTTGGCATTCTTCCATATCCCAATCCCTGAGTTCGGCGAAGCGGCTGCCGATCAAGGAAATTTCATGGTCGGCACACGCAAGGAGAAGGTCTGTGCACCTGCTATCAACACAGGTTTCGGTGCTGCGATGTTGGAGTGTGGCGATGTGATGGGTGTATTTGTCGGGCACGACCATGTGAACGACTACGCTACAACTTGGAGAGGCATATTGCTCTGCTATGGTCGTTTTACAGGAGGTAATACGGTATATAACAATGTCCCTGGAGGTAACGGAGCACGTGTTATCGAACTCACCGAGGGAGAGCGTGCTTTTAAGACTTGGATACGCCTTAAGGACGGAAAGGTGATCAACATGGTTGATTTCCCCGCAGACACAAAATAGTGGCAAAATTGCCCCTTGTCGGAAAAGAAAATAATAACTACCTTTGCGCACCGTTATAATAGAAGGTTTACTGATTAAAAGAGAATTACTCACAAAATGAATTTCAAACGCTGGGACAGATTAGTCGGATGGGGTGTTTTTGCCATTGCGGCTATGACATATTTGCTCACGATGGAGCCCTCGACAAGCCTTTGGGACTGCGCCGAGTTTATTGCCACTTCGTATAAGTTACAAGTTGGACACCCACCTGGAGCACCTCTCTTTATGCTGATGGCTCGCATCGCTACGATGTTTGCACCATCAACCTATTATGTGCCACACATGGTCAATGCGATGAACTGTCTGGCCAGCGCATTCTGTATCCTTTTCCTTTATTGGACCATCACACATCTCGCACGCCGCATCTTCACTCGCGGTGGCCGTCTGATGAGCCAGATGGAGAAGATCTCGGTTTTGGGCGCAGGAGCGGTAGGAGCTTTGGCTTATACCTTTACCGACACATTCTGGTTCTCGGCTGTCGAGGGTGAGGTATATGCACTTTCATCAATGTTTACAG
>CAYTGT010000230.1:0-2888 GCA_964437405.1 uncultured Alistipes sp. | reverse complement strand
CTTCGTTCTCATAACGATCACGGCCGTAAACACCTACGGCTGAGAGTGCTAAACGAGTTCCTTTTGTCGGATATGTAACCTTATCCAACGTACTGCGGAACAGACCTATACGTCCCGACAAGAAGGCAAAACGATCGTGCGTATGAGGCTCTCCCGACTCATCATACGGCGCCTTATATCCATAGAAAGCGTAACCCGCATTACCTGCCAATTCAAAGATTGTTTTACGATTTAGCGAGATGCCGTAAGCCAAACGGGCATAGGTCTCGGCCGTACGCGCATTGATGGCTGTGGCGGCAGGTGTCACGTTGCCGAACGTACCGCGCAGGGTCGACACCCACGAAGCCTGCAACATATAATCGAGATACATCGGCGTGCGGCCCAAAAATACCGAACGACCACCCATACGAATCACACTCGACACAGGCCCCAAAAAGAGGTCAAAACTCGCCTGCTGTGCCGTACGCGAGAGGCGGGTATAGCTCATTCCTAAAAACGCCTGATTGAAGGCCGTTGACGAGACATTTCCGCCCAAGAGGAACTTCAGCGAAGGTTTTGCGGCCAACTTTAGTTTCAACACAAAATCCTGATGCAACGAGTCAAACCTAACCGATGGGAAACCCATGTTGGTGAACTCGTTAGAGGCCATCAGCTGATAATATATATCTTTCACCCTTTGTGCCGACAAGTTCAGACGATCTACTGAATCCTTTAACCCCTTGATATGCACAAAGGTACGCGCATACTCCCTTTGTCGTTTACGCAAGCCTTCAAGCTCTACCTTACCAAACTTCTGCTCTGGCCATTTTGCACGAAAAGCCTCGCGGCGCTGCTTCACACTCTCGGCCGAGCGGCGTGCGGCAATACGTTTTTTCAGTTCGGGAATTGCCTTTTGAGTATCCTCATAACCCTGCTCTACGGTCTGTGCGCCACCCGCAAAGTCGAGCAATCCTGCCGACACCTCACGCTTGATGTGCAAACTGTTCTCTTTGGGCAACGAATAGTCTGTCGGCTCGGTGACCAATGCCATCACCTGCTTCTGAACGGGCGACTGTGCCGTTGCAGGCAGATCGTCGGCAACGCACTGAGAACCAATCAGAAAATCGGGATTAAAATTCTCCACCAAAGGTTGCCATGGGAAGTTATTGTAGCATCCACCATCGACCAACACGCGCCCCTCGTCATCCACCACAGGACGGAACACCAATGGATACGACATCGAAGCACGCACAGCAAAAGGCAGATCGCCACTGCTGAACTCCACAGCCTTATGTTTATTCATATCGGTGGCCATGCACCTAAATGGAATCATCAAAAGATCAAAATCGCCACCACACGCCACCGAAGCGGGAGCAAAAAGCTCGTTGAGCGCCATATCAATCTGCGCCGAGTTGATGAACGATTGAGGAAATGCTAACTTCACCGAAGCACCCACCTCTGGGATAGAGTCGCGGCTGGTATTGGCATAGATCTGCAACATTGTGGGCGAGTTGGCTCGCTCTTGATAGTAGTAGCGGTATTTGTCGTCAATTTTTCCCGACACCCACTGCTCGACCTGACCTGAGGTGACAATCTGAATCATCTCCTCGGTCGAGTAGCCTGCGGCATATAGTGCGCCGATGATGGCACCCATCGAGGTACCCGACACATAGTCGATCGGTATTTCGTTCTCCTCCAGAGCCTTAATCACGCCTATGTGGTAGAGTCCTTTTGCACCACCACCCGCTAAAACAAGACCAATTTTTCCTTCAACGGGTTTCACCACTTGGCTCGAATCATAGATTATCTGGAACTGCTCTTTCCCTTCGTGACGTTGACGAGGTCGCTGCTTTGTGGCACTTTTTTGGACTTTTTGCACACGTCTGCTACTCTGAGCCGTTACGGACTCTGAGCCAAAGAGTAGCATTAATGAGACAATTAGTATAAAAAATGGGGCAGTTTTCATAATTTTTCTTTAACTTTGCGTGTTATATGTGCATATACATGCGCACTACCTAACACAAAAGTACGAGAAAAATATATAAAAAACAATACAACAATGGTTAACAAAATCGAAGAATTACTTGCGCAGGTCGAGGCTTTCGAGCCTAAGAGTGCTGCCGAAGTGGAGGAGTTCCGTATCAAGATCCTCGGTAAGAAGGGCGAGTTGAATGCCTTGATGGAGGAGTTTAAGAAGGTTGCTCCAGAGCAAAAACGTGAGTTGGGTCAGAAGATCAACGCATTGAAAAATAGAGCCACAGAGCGTATAAATGAGTTGAAATCTTCGCTTGGTTCATCGAAGATCAAGGCCGATGCCATAGACGACATGACACGCCCTGGTGCCACAGCGATGGATGGTAGCCGCCACCCTATCTCAATCGTGAAGAACCAGATCGTGGAGATCTTCTCGCGCTTGGGTTACACCGTAGAGGAGGGTCCTGAGATCGAGGACGATTGGCATGTTTTCTCGGCTCTGAACTTCCCACTCTCGCACCCTGCACGCGATATGCAGGATACATTCTTCGTGGAGAAAAAGTCGAACGAGCCTAACGTAAAGGATCTTTTGTTGCGCACCCACACATCATCTATTCAGGTGCGTGCTATGGAGCGCCAGCAGCCACCGATCCGCATCGTTTGCCCAGGTCGTGTGTTCCGCAACGAGGCGATCTCATATCGTGCACACTGCATCTTCCATCAGGTCGAGGGCTTGTTCATTGACGAGAACGTATCATTTGCCGACATGAAGCAGTCGATCCTCTACTTCGCTAAAGAGCTCTTCGGCGAGTCGGCTACGATCCGTATGCGTCCATCATACTTCCCATTCACCGAGCCATCGGCTGAGGTCGATGTAAGCTGTAACCTCTGCGGCGGCAAGGGCTGCCCTGTATGTAAGGGCACAGGTTGGTTGG
>CAYTGT010000229.1:0-2915 GCA_964437405.1 uncultured Alistipes sp. | reverse complement strand
GCGATACTCACTACAACACCATTCGTTATTTGGAGTTTGAGGTTACCAACCAGCAAGGTCTCACCGCCACATTCCGCGTAATGCAGTATCCTGTGATTTATATTACAAATCAGTTGTGCTGGTTCTCATATCGTGACGATTTTGGCGGTACTACATATCTGAATAAAGGTACTAATCGTCATGTTTGTGCTACCTACGATAACGGTTGGGGTTATATACAGAGTATAATGCAGATGACAATTTCTTTGCATCAAAGGTTGCTCAAAACTATAATGAAAACACTGGAGCGAGTACATTGTACTATTATGAATGGGATAACAATAGCAATTTAAATACACCTAATTCATCAGGTAATACCAATGCTCATTATTATCATGTTCATGTAACTGCAACATCTTCGGAGTATACAATTGGTATTCCTAAAGTTGATAGTAATGGATATACAGTAAGTAGTGCTGATAATGCGAGACTTGTTTCTCCATCTTTTATGATTGCATCACAACTTGGTGCTGTTTGGAGTGGTAAAACAGGCTTTAACAGAGAAGCTGCAGCATACCATTGTAGTAAATATGTGGAAGTTTATAAACTCTCTGCATACGAGCAGGGTGCAAAAACCACAACCGAAAATGGTCAGACTGTATATTACAAGGAGTTGAGAGGTTGGCGACTACCAACGGCAGCCGAGATTGATATTATCGTAGACCACCAAACTGGTGTTGCTATGGATGTAGTGCTTGCTGGTGGAAGATATTATAGTGCAGGTCCTAATCAATATACGTCAACAGGATTAGATAACGATGATACGACAATATACACTCGTTGTATCCGCGATGCGTATTAGGAGAATTAGCAGCATAATGTGAAAACTGAAATAAATGAAATTAAAGATATGAAGAGATTACTTAAAATAATGTTTGCTTTGGCCATGGCTCTCGCGGTTGTGGCGTGCCATCAGGATGATCCGATGGCTGAGCAACCTCTTGCACCCGAAGCGAGTGGCGACAAGATGAGCATTAGCTTCGGCGCAGTAATCCCCGATGAAATTGAGGTTGATACACGTGCTGTGGATCCCGATGGACGCGGTATTCAGACTCTGCATGTATTTTGTTTCAATGGCGAGGGCTTGTTAATCTCGGTTGAGCAGGCGAGTGTCCCTACTGCTGTAATCGGCAAGACTGAGGGTACGTTCGAAGTTCAGATCCCGAACAATACACGTATCATGCACCTTTTGGCCAACCAAAACATTGGTCGTTTTGATGTCGAGGCTGCCTATGGAACTTCGGAGGATGATGTAGCTTCGGTTTTGGAGGGTAGCTCTGGTATGATGATCTATTGGGCTCGCATCGAGGTGCCTGCTGAGTATTCGACAAGCGATCAGGTGAAGCAGTGGATCACTAATCAGACTCTCCCAATCTCTAAGGGTGGCCAGGGTAAGCCTATCATCATGCTTCGCAATCAGGCACGCGTGACCGTAGTATCTCAGGGTGCTGAAACTGCCGCTGAGGGTGACAAGGAGTGGGGAGGCAACTCTTTCACGGTAACAGGTTTTACAGTGTGTAACACCCAAGCCTTCGGTACTGTGGCTCCGTTCCATCCGACATACGGTTTCCCAACATACGCATCGGCTGATTTCACTCCTGCCTATGGTGTGGAGTCGGGCTCAAGCGCGAATTGGATTGCGGCTCACAATGTGACCCTGCCTGAGCGTAAGGATAAGTTGAGCGACATCGTGGATGTGGATACAGCTTTCGAGACATTCGTATTCGAGACTGAGAACTCAAGTGCTGATCCTGTGTCGGTGATCATTCGAGGTAAGAATGTTGTTGACGGTGTCGCGCAGGCCGAGATGTACTATCACGTGACTTTGACCGATGCCGATGGTGAGCAGGTGCTTGTGCGCCGTAACCACCACTATGAGATCAATATCGTGGGCAACTTGAAGTATGGTGCTTCTACTTTTGCTGAGGCTCTGACAGCACCTGCGACAAATAATATCTGGCTTTCAATCTCAGACGAGGTGAAGTCGGTGCAGGATGCTCAGTTTAAACTCTCGGTTGTTGAGACTCGCGTTGTGATGGATGCCGAGGAGGTTACGACAGCGCCAAACGTAACTTTGACATTCAATGTCGAGGCTTTGGGTAGCGCAAATATCAGTAACGGCGATTTGTCGGTGACATGGGTTGAGGCTGATCAGGATGTGTCGGCAACATATAACGACCGTCTTGTACCATCGAACGATAACACTACGGCTCTGAATTTCGACATCGCCTCTGGCAGTAAGTCAGCTGTGGGTACTATCGACTTGACGTTGAACAAGATGCCATCGGATAAGGATATTTTGCGAGGTACGCTTTTGGTGAAGTATGGTCGTTTGCAGCGTAAGATCAGCGTTGTGACCGTCAGACGACAGTCGTTCACTCCAGCATGGGTGAGTACCGAGGTTTACGGTTCGCTGACCGATGTTAACGCTCGTGAAAATATCGAGGTCGTATTTAATATCCCAGAGGATTGTCCAAAGGAGCTCTTCCCGATGGATGTTTTGATCTCGGCTAATGATATGGATATCCGCTCGGCCACAGGTCAGGTATTGCCAATCGTTCGTAAGGGCGAGGAGGGCTATGGCGATTCGTTCAGCGTGGATGTTAACGGCGATGGAACGGCCGACACTAAGGATTTCGGTTATAAGTATGTCTTCACCGTGACAGAGCCTGGTGTTCAGCGTCTTTACTTTGAGAATATCTTGCATGCTACATCTTCGGATGTTGAGTATGTGACTTTGGAGGCAGCACACTTTGAGCGCCTGACTAAGGTTGTGACATTCTCTGATTTGCATAAGTCGATCACAATCACAGGTTTGCCTTCATATTCATACGTTGCAGCGGGTAATGTTGAGGCAGAGAAGATCTCTTATAAAC
>CAYTGT010000228.1:0-2924 GCA_964437405.1 uncultured Alistipes sp. | reverse complement strand
GGAGCGTATGGCCGTAGTTATCGAGGAGAAGGATAAGGAGCAGTTTATCGAGTATTGCCACTCGGAGAGCATCGAGGTAACACACGTTGCCAACGTAACTGACACAAACCGTCTAAAGATGTTCTACAATGGCGAGATGATCGTTAACCTCTCTCGCGAGTTTATCGACTCGGCAGGAGCTAAGCACTACACTAAGATTCGTATCGCTGAGGTGGAGCAGAAGAATCCATTTGAGCGTGAGATCGAAGGTAGCACACTCCGCGAGAAGATCGAGGCTAATTTGCAGGACGACAATGTTGTTTCACAGCGCGGCATGATCGAGATGTTCGACTCTACGATCGGCGCTTCGACAGTCTTGATGCCTTTCGGCGGTAAAACTCAGAATACCGAGACTCAGGTTTCAGTTCAGAAGCTCCCTGTCGGCAACGGCTATACAAATACAGCCAGCATCATGGCCTTCGGCTACAACCCTTATATCACATCTTGGAGCCCATATCACGGTGCTGCATACGCTGTAATCGAGGCTGCGGCTAAGGTTGTTGCCGCAGGTGCAAGATACGACAAGATGCGCTATTCATATCAGGAGTATTTCGAGCGCATGAACACCGAGACTTCTTGGGGTAAGCCACTCTCAGCACTTTTGGGTGCTCTGAAGATGCAGGTTGAGTTGGGCTTGCCATCTATCGGTGGTAAGGACTCTATGAGCGGTACATTCCAGGATATCAACGTACCTCCAATGTTGATGGCATTCGGTATCACAACTGTAGATGCTCGTACAGTCATCAGCCCAGAGTTTAAGAAGGCTGGTAACAATATCTATCTGATCAAGCATACTCCACTTGAGAACTACATGCCTAACACCGATCAGATAAAGACTCTCTTCCCATACGTCAGCTCACTCATCGAGCAGGACAAGGTTGTTTCAGCATACACCGTAGGTTTCGGTGGTGTAGCAGAGGCCGTAGCAAAGATGTCATTTGGTAACTGCATCGGCGCTGTGATCAACATGTGCGAGAAGGAGTTGTTTAACTATGCATACGGATCGTTCGTTGTCGAGACTTCTGAAGTGTTGGACTTCCCAACAGCAGAGCTTATCGGTCACACAACCGACAACGGAGAGGTTTCATTCAATGGCGAGAGTTTCGCTATCGACTCACTCCAGAAGATCAACTCTCAGAAGTTCTGCCAGATCTATCCAGATCGCGGCATCGAAGGTGGTAGCACCATCGCAAGTAACCCTGAGAAGAAGCAGATCAAGTGGCAGGGTGAGCTGGTGGATGAGGTTGTGGTTTATTTGCCTGTATTTGCAGGTACCAACTGCGACTACGATACAGGTAAGGCATTTGAGCGTGCAGGCGCTAAGATCACAACAAGCGTATTCTGCGACTTGACAGCAGACGACATCTTCGCCTCAATCAACAAGATGAAGGAGATGATTGACGCTTGTCACATCTTCGTCTTGAGTGGTGGTTTCTCAGCTGGAGACGAGCCAGACGGTAGCGGTAAGTTTATCGCAAACGTATTGAACAACAAGGTCATCACCGATGCTATCCACGCATTATTGGATCGTGGCGGCTTGATTTTGGGTATCTGCAACGGATTCCAGGCTTTGGTTAAGTCGGGCTTATTGCCTTACGGCCGTTTGGGTCAGGTAGTGAAGGAGTCACCTACACTCTTCCGCAACGATATCAATCGCCACATCTCACAGATTGTCTCTACACGCGTGGCTACTCTGAACTCTCCTTGGCTTGCAGGCTTTGAATTGGGTGAACAGCACTCAATCGCAGTGAGTCACGGTGAGGGTAAGTTCGTAGTGAGTGAGGAGATGGCAAAGGAGCTCTTCGACAATGGTCAGGTGGCGTTCCAATATGTAGACCCTCAGGGCGAGGCTACACTCTGCGCACCATATAACCCTAACGGCTCAAGCTATGGTATCGAGGGTATCATCAGCAAGAGTGGCCAGATCTTGGGTAAGATGGGTCACACCGAGCGTTACGAGGAGAACCTCTTTAAGAATATCGCTGGTAACAAGAGCCAGCTGATATTCCAGAATGCAGTAAACTACTTTAAGTGCAAGTAATATGAATTTTCGCAAGATAGTTCGCAACATGACTACGGTGGCAATGTTTGTCGCCGTAGCCTTCATGTGCGGATGTCAAAAAGAGACTTCGTTGCGCGTGCTCTATTGGAACTTCCAGAATGGCATGTGGGCTGATGAGCCAAACAACTACGATAATTTTGTCGAGTGGGTAAAGCAGTACGATCCCGACATCTGCATCTGGTGCGAGGCACAAACCATCTATGAGCCTTTGACCAACAAGCAGTGTAAAAAAGAGGATCGTTACTTGACTGATAATTGGGGCGAGTTGGCAGCACGCTACGGCCACAGCTATTGGGAAAAGAGTGGCCACCGCGACAACTATCCTCAGGTTATCACTTCAAAACTACCGATTGAGGTCGTGGAAAAAATCGTAGGTCAGGAGCCAGACCACGTTGTCACTCATGGCGCAGGTCATTTCATTGTAGAGTTCAACAGCAAAAAGATCAATGTGGTAACACTTCACACTTGGCCACAACGCCACGCATTCCGCGCAAAGGATATTGAGCAGAGTCGTGCAGAGAATGGTGGAGACAAGTATCGCCGCATGGAGATGGAGTATATCTGCGAAAACACAATTCTTGAGGCGGAAGATGCCGAGTACGAGATGTGGTTAATGGCGGGAGATTTCAATTCGCGCTCGCGCAAGGACAACCACTTCTACAAATATGCTGAGGATGATCCTGCATTTCTCACTCTAGACTATATCTTGGAGCACACTCCTTATATAGATATTATAGGTGAGCGATTCAAGGGCGAGTTTCATTCGACAACAGCGGGGAAGTCACGTATTGATTACATCTACTGCACAAAGGCTCTCTATGAC
>CAYTGT010000227.1:0-2952 GCA_964437405.1 uncultured Alistipes sp. | reverse complement strand
CTCCACACCATCCTCAATCTCGAAATCACCTTTGAGCACACGGGCATAGATCTCTTTCAACCCCTTCTCTAAAGCCACAGCATCCTCATCCGAGAGCAAGCCAATCGAGTGAAGCATCTTCATATGAGCCATATTACCCAATACATCGGCCTCCGAGAGGTAGAGATCCAACTCTCTGTCACGACCTACGGTAAACTCCTCCACAAAGGAGTCTGTATCATAACCTTTATCCCAAAGTTTCATTATCTATTTTCAGATTTAATCGTTAATCCATTCAACATATTGTAGTATATCTCAATCGCCTCGTCAATCTCACACTGCAAGATATATTCATCGGCAGTATGCGATCGAGCACTATCTCCTGGGCCTAACTTCAAGGTCTTGAACGGCATAACCGCCTGATTCGACATCGTTGGTGAGCCAAAAGGCTGACGTCCCATCTCGATGAGTCGCTGCACAGCAGGATGCGAGATTTCGATTGCCGAAGATGAAAGATGTGTCGAACGTGGAGTGACTTCCGAGCGCACCTGCTCCCTTACTAACTGAAGCAACTCCTCATTCTTATAGCACTCATTCACCCTCACATCGACCATAAATCGGCACTCGGCAGGGACAACATTATGCTGCGTACCAGCCTCTATCCCCGTCACACTCATCTTCACTGCACCCAGCATCGGAGAGACGCGCGGAAAGGAATAGCTTTTAAACCACTCTATATCCTTGATCGCCTCATAAATAGCGTTCACACCCTCTTCACGAGCTGCATGCCCCGAGACTCCTCGCGCCACACAATCAAAGACCATCAAGCCTCGCTCCGCCACAGCAGGATGCATTGCAGTAGGTTCACCGACAACAGCGAAATCTATCTTACCCAACTTCTCAAGCACCATTCTGACTCCGCCGACACCCGTCACCTCTTCTTCTGCCGAAGCAAGACAAATCAGATTATAGGGTTGCTTGCTCTGCGCCAAACGTGTAAATGTCGCAATCAGCGCCACCAAACTACCGCCCGTATCGTTACTTCCCAAACCATAGAGTCTATCACCCTCCTCACAAGGCATAAATGGATCGTGCGACCATCCTTTCTGGGGCTTTACGGTATCAATATGAGCATCAAGCAAAATGGTTGGCTTCTCAGGATCATGTGGCCACGCCTCCGCCCATACATTGTTGCCTTCACGCTGAGGTTTAAATCCCAAACGCACAAACTCCTCCCAGATGATATCTGCCGCAGCAGACTCCTCTCGGCTGAACGATGGCGTCTGAATCAGACGTTTAAGCAACGATATGGACTCCTTGAGATTCATTATTTAACTACAACTGTTCCTGCTCGGAAATCATTATGCGAAGTGATACGCACCGACTTCACTCCAGCATCAATCGTTTTATATGCGTTGTCGATTTTGGGGATCATACCCGAATGTATCTTCTCAGCGGCACGAAGTTCAGCATACAGAGCTGGAGTAATGGTTTCGATAACCGAACTATCATCCTCAACATCAAGCAATACCCCAGGTTTATCAAAAGCAAACACCAACTCAACCTCATATCTTGCGGCCAAACCCATCGCAACCGCCGAAGCCACGCTATCAGCATTGGTATTCAACAGATCGCCCTTCTCAGAGTATGTGATAGGCGAGATAACAGGCGTAACGCCATAATCAAGCAACATAGCTAACACACCATCGCCGATCTGATCCACATCTCCCACAAAGCCCCAATCAATATCTTTCACTTCGCGGCGATGAGACTTCACCACAGCCATATCGCAACCCGACAAACCGCAAGCGTTGACACCTCGGCTCTGCAAAGCTGCAACAACTCGCTTATTAGCCAAACCCGCATAGGCCATCACAGCAATATCAAGCGTAGCTGCATCGGTGATACGGCGGCCCTCATGCATCTTCACCTCCACGCCAAGCTGCTTAGCCAAGTGCGATCCCATCACACCTCCACCATGCACCAAGACAAAAGGCTCTCCGAGCGCTACCAAACCATCACATAGCTGAGCAAGCACCGCCTGATCCTCGATCAATTTACCGCCAATTTTTATTACCTTGATCTTCATCTTCTTCAAAGCTTTTACATACCCAACTCTTGAGCCGTAGCGCGGAACGCCTCCACGAAGCGATCGACCTCACGCTGAGTAATCATCAACGGTGGCAACAATCTGAGAGTCCACTCTCCGCTTAGACCCGTCATGATATGATACTTCTCACGCAAAACACGTCTAAACTCAGCCTGCGGAACCGACAAATCAATACCAATCATCAAACCGCGACCTCTGATATCCTTCACGCCGCTGACATCCTTAATACCTTCGATGATCTTCTGCCCCATCTTATGAGCATTCTCAACCAACGCTTCAGCTTTCATCACATCGGCCACAGCAATCGCCGCAGCACAAGCCAAATGGCTACCGCCAAAGGTAGTACCCAACATTCCCTTCCATGCAGGGATCTTAGGCGACACCATCACAGCACCCATAGGAAAGCCATTGGCAATACCCTTAGCTAAGGTAATTATATCGGCCTTGACATCAGCCCACTGGTGTGCGAAATACTTTCCGCTACGACCTGAGCCCGCCTGAATCTCATCCATAATGAGCAGTGTCGCACTCTCATCACAAGCCATACGCACCGCTTGCAGATACTCCGCCGAAGCGACCTTAATACCGTTGACACCCTGAATAGGCTCGATGATCATAGCTGCATACTCGCCCTTCGCAAGCTCCTTCTGCATCGCCTCAACATCGTTCAACTCGACAAACGACACCTTATCAGTCTTATTTACGGGAGCTTGAATTTTGGGATTATCAGTCACCGCCACAGCCATACTTGTTCGGCCATGAAATGCGCCCTTGATAGCCAGCACACGCTCTCTACCAGTTGTAAACGAAGCCAACTTTAAAGCATTCTCATTAGCCTCAGCACCGCTGTTGCAGAAGAACAA
>CAYTGT010000226.1:0-2962 GCA_964437405.1 uncultured Alistipes sp. | reverse complement strand
TCAATGATATTCCAATCATCTTTACTTCGGTGCTCAACAAGCAACGTATTTTGGAGGTTTTGCAGCAGGCAATCCGTGTCTACAACTCACGCCGCCGCCGCATCCCTACTTCGGAGCTCAACGACTTTATCCTCCCAATCATCGAGGATTATCCACCAGCATCTACTAAGGGTAAGTACATCCGTATCAAGTATGCGACACAGTTGCCAACGCCAACACCTCAGTTCGCATTCTTCGTGAACTTACCTCAGTATATCAAGGAGAACTATCGCCGCTACTTGGAGAACAAGATTCGTGGCGAGTGGGATTTTTCGGGCGTTCCGATCCAGATCTACTTCCGCCAGAAGTAAGAAGGGAACGAAGAGAGAGAGAGAGAGAGACAGACAGACAGACAGACAGAAGATGGAGTAGGAAAATCTGAAAGGAAACAAGCGAGAACAAAAAATATCGGGATTTGACGATCAAACCCCGATATTTTATTTTGCCACCTTCGGAATAATCAACTTATTCGACACCGACATCACATATTGATTTTGAGACTTCTTGTCGCGCTTGAGCACAAGTGGTGAAATCAACGTCTGTCGAGGATGTATCTTGCCACGATTATTGTGGGCGTGATAGACCATATAGTAACCATTACCACGCTTAAAAAGCGAATGATGGCCCGTACCAACATAACCCAAATGGCGATGTAAAATAGGATTCTCCTCATAGCGAGTATAAGGGCCCATCACATTGTCTGCCACAGCAAAGCCAACGGCATAATCAGGACTCTGATAGTCGTTGCAACTATATGTCAAGTAGAATTTACCCTCATGATTTATCACACATGGTCCCTCTGAGACAAAGGCCTGCACATGTTCCCATGTATTCGGTTCGGGCTTAAGCACCAACTTAGCATTTTCCATCTTCACCTCGCTCAGATCACCACTCATCGGCGCAACCCAAATACCGTAGGGCTGAAAACGTACCCAGAAGATATATGGATTACCCTTATCCCAAAAGATTGAAGAGTCGATACCCTTCTCCTCAAGATATGGGCGTTTCTCACTCTGAATGAATGGACCACAAGGCGAATCCGACTCGGCATAGCAGATATGTTCCTCGGCACTATATGTCATCACATACTTTTTACCAATTTTATAGACCTCTGGAGCCCAAAACCACTTCTCGCCCCACGAATCATTCTTATGCAAGGCAAGACCTCCCTCGGCATTACCGCACAGATCACTCCACGATTTGAGATCCTGCGAGCGATAGACCACAATGCCGTCAGCAGAGTGGGTTCCATAGATATAATACCAACCCTCGTCCTCCAAAATGAAAGGATCAGCCAGCAACAATTGCCCATCTACGGCCGAGCCATCAGCAGATTGAGCTGAAGCAGGAAATGCGAACAATACAACAGCAAACAGAGTAAATAAAAACTGTTTCATATAGATAAACTTCTTAATATACATGAACACTTGCGCCCTGTGCTGATGGCAAATAGTTGATACCATACCAGCACATCTGCAACAGCAGGAACGAGAAGATCAAAAGAGCAAATAGCAGGTTACAATCCTTTACATGAGGACGCATATGTAGATACAACAGATAGCTGAGCCATGTCGCCGCCGCCCACGTCTCCTTAGGATCCCACGTCCAATAGTCACCCCATGCCTCCTTAGCCCACAAGGCTCCCATAACCATGCCAAGCGTCAGGAATGACCATCCGATGCGCACCAGATTATCACACACTCGCAACTCCTCATCCGAGGCCTCCTTAGGCGTTTTACGCAACCAAAGATAGAGTGCAAAGATGGTCACCGCGCCCATCATTGCGTATGCAAACATATAGACAATCACATGAGGCACAAACCACGGACTCTGCAATGCTGGCATAAGCGATTTGCTATGTATTTCGGGTTTAAAGAGGTTGATGCAGATAAACACAATTGACATCATCGTGCCGAACGACAAGATCCACTTATATTTCCAACGCAGATATACAGCCACACCCGCCACCGAAAGGAAGAATGAATACCACAAACGAGTCTCGCCCATTGTTCGCATCGGTGGACGCTCCAAAGCGATCCACATTCCCACAATATATGCAAAGAAGATCAACGAGCCACCAATCGACAACGAGGCCGCAGGCCACTGCTTCTTCGATCGGAAAGCTACCGCAGCTCCCGCCACCCAACAGATGATCGAGGCAACAGCATAATATATCAATTCATTCCAACTCATTGTACATCCTCCTTCGTCTTTTTGGTTTTAACTTTTCGTCCTCCAGCCGTCAGGAACATCACAACTCCCGCCGCAAGTGTCATCCACAGCGCAATATGCACCGCAGGATACCAGCCATCACGCACACACTCCAACACACTACGCGAGCTCCAACGACCACGCGCGGTGTCGTATCCCACTTGATAGATTCGCCAAGAGCCAATCTTTGCGGGATGATTCACCTCGACATCGAAACGATGCGTCTGCCCCTCTTGATCCGTCACAACAATCTTCGAGAGGTAACGCTTGGCTTCACGGCGAGGCATCGCCACAGCATAGCGATCACCCAGACGCATATATGCAGGCTCAAAGATATGACTTCCACAGCTCACCCAACCTTCATAACTCTGAGAGCTATCAACATTAGTAGCCTTCACATAGACAGCTGGTGCCGCCCCGACATGTTTCATCTCACGAAACTCCTTCTCACCAGGGATCGCTCCCGCCATATCCCAACTCTTAACCACTTCCAACTGCCAACCGTCAATCTCTTGCTTCAGCCCCTCAGACTCAACCAACAGGAACTCCTCAGAAGAACTTTCAGTCTGAGTGTCGAGAATATATAGTTTGGCTGGATACTCCTCCATCGAAAACTCTTTCAGAGTGATGGCAAACGGCAATTCAACACTATTGCCCGCCTTATCTTGTGCTATATGAGTAGGTCGGTCAAGGCTGACAGAAAGTGTCACAC
>CAYTGT010000225.1:0-2964 GCA_964437405.1 uncultured Alistipes sp. | reverse complement strand
ATTATCAAAAGGCAGGCGCATACGTGCTCGGCGCGGTGGACGAGGAGCACTTTTTTCAGCCGTTTTGGCGGTTCGGGGGGTGGAATTATCTCTATTATTTGACTCTAAGCCATCCATATAAGACTACTTAATTACTATAAAACTTGACAAAAGTACGTTTTTTTTATTAATATTTGTGTATCTTTGTGCGAATTTTATTGACATCGGGTCAATATTGCATATAAATGAAACAACTAACTTAACTATAATTATGCAGAATAAACAACAGACTCTTGCCTCGCAGATCTCATTCTCAGGCAAAGGACTTCACACAGGAGTAATAGTCGATATGACAGTAAATCCAGCACCTGATAACAGCGGTATCGTATTCCGCCGTATAGACTTGGAGGGTGCTCCTGCGGTTCCTGCTTTGTGTGAGTATGTAACTGATACTTCGCGCGGTACAACAATAGAGAAGGGTGCAGCTAAGGTAAGCACAATCGAGCATATCGTCTCAGCTTTGTGGAGCATGGGCGTAGATAATGCAACGATTGATATAACAGGCCCAGAGACCCCTATCATGGATGGTTCGGCAAAGGAGTACGTAGCGGCTATTGCCGAGGTGGGTTTGGTCGAGCAGAAGGCCGAGCGCAAGTATTACGAGGTAACAGAGAAGCAGGTATATACTATTCCTGACAAGGGTGTGGCGATTATCATATACCCAGATGATGAGTTTACAGTTTCGGTACATGTTGATTACAACTCTAAGATCATTGGTAATCAATATGCAACACTCGACATGTTTAACCAATATGCCAGCGAGATTGCGCCATGTCGTACGTTCGTATTCTTGCATGAGCTGGAGGCATTGTTGAAGATGAATCTGATCAAGGGAGGTGATGTCGACAATGCGATTGTAGTGGTAGAAAACCCTGTAACTGACGAGCAGTTGGAGCACTTGAAGCAGGTGTTCAACAAGGAGGATATCAAGGTTACAGGCGGATATTTGAACAATTTGGAGCTTAGAGCAAGCAACGAGCTTGCACGTCACAAGTTGCTCGACTTGCTGGGAGATTTCGCGTTGCTCGGAATGCGCATCAAGGGTCGTGTATGGGCTTCACGTCCAGGCCACTATGCTAACAACGAGTTCATGAAGCAGATCGCAACAACAATACGCCGCAATGGTGAGAAGCCTTCGTTTAAGTACAACCCTGCGAAGCCTGCGTTGATGGATATCAACCGAGTAAGAGAGTTGTTGCCACACCGCTACCCATTCTTGCTTGTGGACAAGGTATTCTACATTGACGAAAATTCGATCGGTGCAATCAAAAATATCACAGTAAACGAGCCTCAGTTTACAGGCCACTTCCCTACCGAGCCTGTGATGCCTGGTGTATTGTTGGTGGAGGCGATGGCTCAGGCTGGAGGTCTATTTGTACTCAACGGAGTGGAGCACCCTGAGGAGTATTCAACATACTTCTTGAGAATTGACAACGTACGTTTCAAGCGCAAGATCGTACCTGGTGACACATTGCAATTGGAGGTTCATCTGACAGAGCCTATGCGCCGAGGAATCGCAACAATGCTCGGAAAAGTATTCGTGGGCGGTCAGTTGGCTTGCGAGGCGACATTAATGGCACAAATTGTGAGAAATAAACAATAAGAAAAAGAACCTAAACATCATGATTAGTAACTTAGCTTATATCCATCCCGATGCACAAATCGGAGAGAATGTAACGGTAGAACCTTTCGCATACATCGCAGCAGATGTGGTGCTCGGTGACGGATGTTGGATCGGCCCTCATGCAGCAATACATGACGGCGCACGAATTGGTAAAAATTGCAAGATCCACTCTTATGCATCTATCGCTTGTACTCCTCAGGATTTGAAATTCCGAGGCGAGGTGACAACTGCACAGATTGGCGACAACTGCGAAATCAGAGAGTGTGTAACCATCAGCCGAGGTACAGCTTCGACTGGTACTACTATCGTAGGTTCAAACAACCTTATCATGGCTTACGCTCATGTAGGACACGACTGCGTAATCGGCAGCAACTGTGTGATTGTCAATGGTGTATCACTCGCTGGCGAGGTTCATGTCGGAGACTGGGTAGTAATCGGTGGACATACTGCTGTACACCAGTGGACTCACATCGGCGACCATGCGATGATTCAGGGTATGACAGGCGTTACAAAGGATGTTCCGCCATATATCACACTCTCTAACGAGGGTCATTATGCTGGTATCAACAAAATTGGTCTCTCACGCCGAGGATTTACACATGAGCAGATCATGGCGATTCATGAGGTTTGCCGAATTTTGTTCCAGAGCGGCTTGAACTATATCAACGCTTGCGATACAGCAGAGGCAGAACTTCCACAATCACCAGAACGTGATTACTTGGTGAACTTCGTTCGCTCTTCACAGCGCGGCTGCATCAAGCCTTACCAGAAAAAGGCAAGAGAGGAGTAGATGGTTAAGAGAGCGTCTGAACAGGAGTTGACACACCACAAAAAACAGGACAGAGCAAAGGAGAGTGAGAAAAATTAGGTAATTTTATATATAAATATTTGTATTATAGTTTTTTTTCACTATTTTTGCATCGTGAATAAGAGAGAAGGGGACGAGTGAGTCCCCTTCTGTCGTAGATGTAAATCAACTTTTTATGATAGATTGCGCAAAGATATTGGAGATTGCCGAGAGAGAACTCTCTGGCACAGACCTTTTTACGGTGAGTTGCAAGTGCTCACCAATGAATGAAGTGGAGTTATTGATAGACAGCGACACTCACGTCACAATCGAGCGTTGTGCCGAGCTGAGTCGTAAGATTGAGGCTGAATTTGACCGCGAGCAGGAGGATTTCTCACTCACTGTGGCTTCGGCGGGAATCGGCTCGGAGTTAAAGAACATTCGCCAATATCGTAAGCTCATCGGATCTTCGGTAGAGGTATTATTACTTTCGGGTATCAAGGTCTTGGCTAAG
>CAYTGT010000224.1:0-2965 GCA_964437405.1 uncultured Alistipes sp. | reverse complement strand
TTTTGAGTGGGAAAGTAATTTTGCTCATGGCCGTATTTAGAGAGGGTTGCACGGCAATATAAAACAGGTCTTAGACCTGCGTCACTCCACCGCACCCGTAACGGGTGTTTTATGAGTGGGAAAGTAATTTTGTTTATGGCCGTCATTAGAAAGGGTTGCACGGCAACATAAAACAGGTCTTAGACCTGCGTCACTCCACCGAGCGTATGCGAGGATTGGAGTCTCTAACGGAGAAAATGAGTATAGAGATGCCAATCATCACTCACTATTGGTTCGTGATGTGGCATGACATTCTAATTTAAGTTGCGCGTTAGCTCTGATTTTGAACCGATGCTGCGGAGCGAGAGCAGAGTGTGCTTGCACACTTTGCCGAGCTGCGAGGAGGAAACGAGAATTTATTTCTCTTAATTTTGAATTTTACTTGTGTTTAGATTTGGAGTAATAGTTCTATTGGTGATGGGGTTCTTATTGAACTTCATCCCTCAGAGCATTGCCCAAACCGAAGGCGACAAGAAGCATAAATTGATTATCCCCGACTCGTTGCGAGCGACATATAAATATACCGATGGATTGAAGCGTTATCACATCCATCAGGATACCACCGCCGCAATAAAACTCTTCGAGGAGGCTCTCTCTATCGACTCTGCTTATTCGCCAGCGCTCTATCAGTTGGCCTCACACTACCTGCGTCACGATGTCAAGCGTGCCAACTCATTAGCCGAGAAGGCTTATCGCACCGACACCACAAGCCGTTGGTACACAGCTATCTATGCTCAAAGTTCGGTGATCAAGGGCGACTACGATAAGGCTCTGCCGCTCTACCGCCAACTGCTTGAGATGGATCGCTCGAATCCCGACACCTATCGTGTCTTGGCACTGCTCTACCAGCAGCGCAAGCAACCTTTTTCGGCTATTTCGGTGCTCGATTCGGCTCAGATGCGCATAGGCAATATCGAGGAGTTGATGGATCTCAAACGCCATCTGCTAATCACTACAGGTCAGAGCGACAAGGCCATCGAGGAGGCTGAGCAGAGGCTTAAAGAGGCACCTTATGAGCCGAAGAATCACCTTGTTTTGGGTCAGACCTACATGGCCGCAGGCAAGGACTCGTTGGCTAATGTGACATTGCGCCGCGCCATCGAAATGGACTCAACCAATCTGGAGGCTTTGATGAGCTATGCCGATTTCGCTACGCGCCGCAAGGATATGACCACATACCTCAAGACGCTACGTATGATCTTCGCCCGCGAGGAGTATCCGATGGCAAAGAAAATTGAGATTGTAAAGAGTTTTATGAGCGACCATAAATTCTATGGCGCCTACTTCTATGACATCGGAGCGTTAGCCTCTACGCTGATGATCAAATACCCCACCGAAAAGCAGATTGTCGACCTCTATGGCGAACACCTCTTGGCGGGTGGCGATGTGAAGATGGCTCTGCGTCACTTCAAACTACACCTCAAGGATGAGCCGCCACAGCTCGATTACTACATGGCGGTGATTGATATGGAGGAGTATGAGAAAAACCTCGATTCGGTCGATTATTACGTTGAGCGTACCTCACGCATCTTCCCCGATGATCCGAAGCTCTACATCCGCAAGGCCAACCGCCAGTATGTCAAGGGCGATCTAAATTCCACTGTCGAGAGCTTCAATCGTGCTCTGACGCTCACCACCGACAGCTTGATGCAGGGTGAGTTGTGGGGTTATATCGGCGACACCTATCACGCTATGGCCGAGCGCCGAACAGCGCAACTAAAGGCCAAAATCAAGCGTGACACCTCGGCCTACCCCGTAAAGCTCAAGCCCAAAAAGGCGCAGGAACTCTGCTTTGCGGCATACGATCAGGCGCTGAAACTATACCCCAACAATGCCTCGGTGCTCAACAACTACGCCTACTTCCTTTCCGAGGAGGAGATCGAGTTGCCACGCGCATTAGAGATGTCGGCCAAAGCCATCAAACTGAGCGAAAACAACTCCACATTCCTCGACACCTACGCATGGATTCTCTACCTGCTTGAGCGCAAGGAGGAGGCTCGCACATATATGCGTCAAGCGCTCTCGCTCGACAAGACCAAAAGCTCCACGCTGATGCTTCACTACGGCGATATACTCTTCTCGTTAGGTGAGAAGTTTATGGCTGAGACCTATTGGAAAAAGGCGTTGGAGGCGGGTGAGGATAAGGCCGCTGTGGAGGCTCGTTTGGAGTACTCGAAGGCGAACGCTTCGGGCGTAAGGATTGACAAGGAGATAGACAAAAAATAGCATAGACGATGCGCAGACTACTTCTCATAACCACCCTTGCGATGATACTGCTCTCGGCGGTATCCCACTCAGCATGGGCTCAAAAGAAGGAGCAACTTTCGGCCGAGGAAAAGGCCCGCATCGAGGAGCAGAAACGCATCATTGAGGAGTTAGAAGCGCAGGTCGAGCAGGATGCCAAACGCCTCAGCGAGATTAAAAAGGATAAGTCCACCGCCCTCAAGCGTGTGAACTCCATCACCCGTCAGATAAACTCGCGTACCACATTGCTCAACCGCACCGAGAAGGAGATAAACACCATCGAACGCAACATAGCCAACAACGACAAGATGATCACGCTTACGGCACAGAAACTCACCGAGGAGCGTGAAAAATATGCCGAGATGGTGCGCGAAGCATACCGTAACTACCGACAGAACAACTACATAACATATATTTTAGCATCGAAAAGCTTTTCCGATATCTCGCGCCGCATAGCCAACATACGCGCTGTGGCAGCACTACGTGCCGAGCACATGCGCCGCATCGACTCGCTCAACCTATCGCTTAACGAGCAACAGTTGCAACTCTCCTCACGTAAGAATGAGTTGGATTCTGTGCAACGCAAAGCTGAGGCACAAAAGAGCAAGTTGCAGAACGATGTACGCTCGGCTAAGCAGGCGATGAATCAGCTCACCTCGAAGGAGCGTGCCGCGCTGAAGGA
>CAYTGT010000223.1:0-2970 GCA_964437405.1 uncultured Alistipes sp. | reverse complement strand
GCCATTTTGAAATGCTGACTATAGTAGTCGATTCCGTTCTCATCGCAGAAATCACCGATAAATTTGCATAACCAATCGTTGGCCTCTTTGTTACCCAAGTCAAAAAGTGAGTTTGCGCTACCATCGCGCAGAAGCCAATCGGGATGTTCCTTGTCAAAAATTGTCCCTTGATATACTCTCTCAGGCTCAAACCAGACCATAAATTTTGATCCGATTTTGTGTGCTGCATCAGATATTGGCTTCAATCCTCGTGGGAAACGCTCGGTGTCTACCTCCCAATTTCCTACGGTGTTCCACCATACTCCGTTGACACCGCCCGATCCCTTGTACCAACCAGCATCGAGCCAAAAGACCTCAGGCGCAATGCCGAACATCTTGTATCGCTTGATGAGTGCAACGGCCAACTCCTCGCTCAAACATCCATATTCGTTGCATGGTGCAGGGTCGCCCCAATCAAATCCGCCACAGAGTGGTGCATGGCCGAAGCTATCGTCAATAGTGTGGGTATGGTGGTCGCGAATAAAACGGCGGAAGGCATTTTGTCCTACCATAAAGTTCTCGCCCTGCCAGAAAAGCATAGCCACACGTGGTGTGCGGATCTTCTCATCGGGCAAAAGGTGTAGATCCATATTCTTCATTCCTGAAGTGAATGACAACTCTTTGGGGTTCTGGCTCTTGAAATCAGCCTCCCATGTTCCTGTCCAACCAATTGCTGTTACGATTCCGTTACCATCGGGTGAGATGATGTTGAAGAATGGAAATGCCGTAGCGTCTGATGAACGGCCATTTGCAGGCTCTTTGTGTAGTGGATTATCTGCTGTTATGGTGTAGATTCTCGGATGGAAATCTGCACGATTGTGGTTGTTGCCATCGGGGTTGAGAAGTTCAAAAGGCTTTTCGCTTCGGCTCTTGGCTGTGTAATCGACCACCTTTACCTGCTTGATCTGTGCGGTATTCTTCTCTGCTGTATTGCTCAAATATAACAACCACTCCACAGCGTTGTCGTTTTTGAATCCGTCAACGTGACACTCAACCTTGAGCCCGCCCTTTGGCTCGGTGTAGGTGACGATATATTTTACAATATCCTCATCGGCTGACTCAACCCTCTTGATTGAGTGTTGCCAGCGGCGGATGAAATTTTTAGACTCCTGATCTGCGTAGACAAACGAGAATGGGGGAGTCTTGCCCTTAGCAAATGTTGTTGTGATCCACTTCTCGACCGATGTCGGCACCGCCACCTGTTGTGTGGTCTGTGCAAAGAGATTGGCCACGCAGAATAGCGTGGCGACAAAGAGTAAAAGTTTTAGGCTTTTCATATTCTCGTTTAGATTTTTGATTCTTTACACAAAGTTATATTTTTTCAATTAAAATTTCGTACATTTGTTCATCAAAATATATTGTTATGGCTACACAAACCCTCTTTTGGTAACGACTTGATGAGTTGCTTGCAACCAAAAATATAGTGATTGATCGTCCGCGCGGATCTCACCATCCAAGTTTCCCTGAGATTGTTTATGGGCTTGATTACGGATATTTGGATGGTACTTCGTCAAACGATGGCGAGGGTGTGGATGTGTGGCTCGGATCTGATCCAGAACGAGGACTCGATGCAGTGATCTGTACCGTTGACCTTGATCGTGGCGATGCCGAGATGAAGCTCATGGTGGGGTGTACCGATGAGGAGAAGGCTTATGTTGAGGATTTCTACAATTCGTGGCCTAAGATGGGTGCGCAGATTATCAGTCGATAGCCTAAAATCCCTCTTGTTATACAATTTCTACAAAAAATGAGGTTGCCCGACTGATAAGTTGGACAACCTCATTTTTACTTGATTATATAACTCTTAATAGCTTCAACATACTCATCGAAGGCTGCGACTCCCTCTTGGGTTATTGCACAAGTAGTGCGAGGCATCTTGCCCTTAAACCCTTTCTCTACGGTGATATATCCCGCCTTCTGTAATTTGTCTATCTGGACACTTAAGTTTCCTGCGGTAGCACCCGTCTGCTCTCTGAGATAGACAAAATCTGCGTTTTCAACACTCAGTAGGATCGACATTACGGCCAATCTCAATTCCGAGTGCAGCAACGGATTTAGCTCTTTGAACATTTGCTCTCGGTTTTGTTATATTTGTGATTGAGCATATGTCCTGGGATTACCATCATAAAGAGGAATATGAGAGCAAAAAGTAGTGTCTCGCTATTCATCCACTCTGCGCGAGTTATGTTGTCGTGTAATCCAACAAAACGCAGCATCAACCAACGACTAATTGGGAAAAGTAGAGAAGAGATCATAGCCACGATTCCACATATCTTGGTCGTTTTGTTGCGGATGATGTATCCTGTCATTGTTGTGCCTATACCACACATTAGGATTATGAAGAATAGGATAGGGGCGTGGTAGAAAACTGAAGCTACCATTATCCATAGGAATGAAATGCCTAACACTGTCCAAATAATCGAGATTACGCGATCGATCAGATTTTGCGCCCCTTGTTGCTTGTGCTTGCTGAAAATAAGCATACCAATCCAGCCTATGATGGGGATTGCGAGCCATAACCATGCTGACACATACCACTCTTGTGGTGCTGCGTTTTGTAGCTTGTAAGATGTTACAAAATAGACAAGTAGTGATACGATGATTGTAGTGTAACCCCAAATAAGAAATGGAGTACCCGAATTTCGCGCCAGACGCGAACGCGAATCGTTGATCATTGAGGTGATGAGTTCTAAACTCTGAGCCTCGGTTAATTTGTTTTCTTGCATAGTTTTGAGTGTTTAAAAAGTTAGTAAAATTGTAATTTTGTTAAGAGAGGTGTCGGCTCTATGTTGAGAGCTTTGTCCTTCTGTTGATGCAAATATAAAGTAGTTTATTTTATAAACCAAATTTTTGGGATAAATTTTAGAACAATATTTTTAATAAAGATTATTTTTGTTTCGTGAGGGAATCAAAAGATTGCGGAATAGTATA
>CAYTGT010000222.1:0-3062 GCA_964437405.1 uncultured Alistipes sp. | reverse complement strand
TCGGCGGCGGTCAGCGTCTGTTTACGAATCCAACCTTCGGGAACTTTATCTTTATGTGTATTACGCACCTCGATATAGTAACCGAAGACGTTATTGTAACTTATTTTTAGCGATGGGATACCTGTGGCTTCACTTTCACGTTGCACGATCTGCTGCAAAACATCTTTACCATGCATGGCAATACGTCTCAGATCGTCCAACTCGGCCGAAACACCATCAGCAATCACTCCACCCTTTTGGATCTGGTTATTCGCAGGGTCGGGATAGATATCCTGAGCCAAGCGGTCACGCACAGCCGTCAG
The DNA here is from genome assembly GCA_964437405.1 of uncultured Alistipes sp. GTDB lineage: Bacteria > Bacteroidota > Bacteroidia > Bacteroidales > Rikenellaceae > Alistipes. Next base: position 2,760 of record CAYTGT010000222.1, on the reverse strand, counting down.
TGGATCAATAGCCGAAGCAATATCGTGCAAACAATCAATATCGGTCGACTCCAACAAAGCCTTGAGATTCTCGACAGCCGAGAGCGAGTTTTTAAGCTGCACCAACTCGCGTGGAAGGATTTTAGATGCGGCAATACGTGATGACAGACGCTCCAAATCACCGATCTGTGAAATCTGATCGCGAAGTGAAGCCGCGAGCTCTGACTCTTTAACCAATGCCTCCACGACATTCTGGCGGCGCTTGATGCGCTCAACATCAATCAACGGCATAGCAACCCAACGCTTCAAAAGACGGCCACCCATAGAGGTCAAGGTACGGTCAATGACATCTGTAAAACCACACTTTTCGCGTCCCGTGGCCGAAAAAAGCTCCAAATTGCGGATGGTAAACTTGTCAATCCAGACATAATCGTTCTGGTCGAGACGAGAGATGGAGGCGATGTGCGAAATCTCGCGATGCTCGGTAAACTCCAAATAATAGAGAATCGCTCCTGCCGCAGCAATACCATCAGTCATACCCTCGACACCAAAACCCTTCAGAGTCTTGGTTGAAAATTGCTTGCAGAGCTTATCATAATTCAGATCAGAAGAGAAGATCCATGCATCGAGGCGATAGGTGTAGTAACGATTGCCAAATGCTGACTCGAAACGATCTTCCGAGCCACGCTGATAGAGCACCTCTTTAGGGGAGAGGTTCGACAGCAATTTATCGACATAGCGATCATCGCCTTGAGCCATATAAAACTCACCAGTCGAAATATCAAGAAATGCTACACCCGTAGATTTTTCACCAAAATAGACCGAGGCCAAAAAGGAGTTTTCCTTATTGGGCAAGGTGTTATTATCTCCCAACACCACGCCTGGAGTCACCAACTCGATCACGCCACGCTTTACCAACCCTTTAACCATCTTAGGGTCTTCCAACTGTTCACAGATGGCAACACGTTCGCCCGCTCTGACCAATTTGGGCAAATAGACATCCAACGCATGGAACGGGAAGCCTGCAAGCTCAACACTCGAAGCAGCACCATTGGCACGGCGAGTGAGTGTGATACCCAATATCGAACTTGACTTGATGGCATCCTCGCCAAAAGTCTCGTAAAAATCGCCCACACGGAAGAGCAATATAGCATCGGGATGGACAGCCTTGATCTCGTAGTATTGTTTCATCAAGGGTGTCTCGACATACTTTTTCTCTACTTTTTTCTCTGTAGCCATCTTATTTCGTTTGAATGAGCAAAGATAGCTTAAAAAAAGCTACTATTCAAAAAATGCGTCATCAAAATTCACCAAATAGAGTTTATCGGTGGCACGCGTAAGGGCCGTATATAGCCAACGCAACATATCTATGGTCATAAGTTCATCGCCGAAAAGACATCTATCGACAAATACAGCGCTCCATTGACCGCCCTGAGCCTTATGACAAGTCACAGCATAGGAGAATTTCACCTGCATGGCGTTGTAATGCGGATTTTCGCGTATCTCCTTCAACCGTTTGATCTTACTCTTAATGTCGAGGTAATCTTGTTCTACTTGTTCAAAGAGGTGGCGGCTTTGTTCGCGAGTAAGTGATGGCGACTCGGAAGATATGGTATCAAGTAAAATTTTACACTCCAACTCCATATCGTCATAATCGGGGAATGAAAGCACCGCATCAGCAAAATGAAAATCGTAAAAATCCTCGAAACGGCGGATGCGCTTCAGACGAGCAATATCGCCGTTGGCAATGAAACTGACGGGACAATCCTCGATACGCTCGGTGTAGTGATAATTATTCTTAACGACCATCAACATATCACCACTCTCGATGGCCTCCTCTGCCGAGAGATTGTAGCGGCGAATACCCTCATTATAGCGGTTGGCGCGTTTGTTGGAGCGGGTGATAACGATAGTTTCATCCTTACCATACTTATAATAGCACTCCTCTATCTTCTCCATTACTTCGCCACCACTGATAGACTCAATATCGGGGAAATCAAGTCGGAATTGAGGTATGTCAACTATTCTATTCTCCAACATACAACGCACAAGTGTTGCGTTAAACAAAATTCCAGACTCAGCGCTCTGACGAACCACGTCATCCATCGAAGCATAAACCACCTCACCATAACGGCTCATAACATTAGGATCGAGCGCTGGGCTGAAATCTGCACCAACGGGAGGTAGCTGTGCATTATCGCCGATAAGCATCAGACGGCAGTTATGGCCACTACGCACATAACTCACCAAATCATCCAACAATGAACCACTGCCGAAGATCTGACCCTCGCCCGCAACATCCGACAACATGGAAGCCTCGTCAATGATGAATATAGCATCACGCTCTTTATTGAGGTTTAGTGAAAATTTGGATTCGTATGCGGCATTGGTCTTTTCACGATATATACGCTTATGGATAGTGTATGCCTGATGACCCGAATATTGAGTCAGCACCTTAGCGGCACGCCCCGTAGGAGCCATCAAAACTGAGCGAGTCCCCATATCGCGGAACACCTCGACAAGAGCCGACACTAAAGTGGTTTTTCCTGTGCCCGCATAGCCGTTTAGAACGAAAATCGAGCTAAAATCACTCGAAACAAGCCACTCAGACAACTTTTCTACAACTTTTTTCTGACTAAGTGTTGCTTCGAACGATAATTTTGCGTAAATTTGGCCTGCGATATAATGGTTAAGCATACGTGTCGTAAATTTTACTACTTAAATTTGATACAAACTTAATAACAATTAATAAAAAATGAAAAAGGGAATACAAATTTTTCT
>CAYTGT010000221.1:0-3065 GCA_964437405.1 uncultured Alistipes sp. | reverse complement strand
GCTGGGCGATAGACGGCGAGCAACAAAATATTAAAGATTCCTCTCTGGAGTTACAATTTGACAAAATCGCAGATCACAGATTGACGATCTCGGCCGAGAACGAGGATGGCGCAACCGAGCGAGAGATCATCCTCAGCGTCAAAACTCATGTGGGCGATATGATCTATATTGATCAAGAACGCCACGTGGCATTGGGTCGCACGCTCTATCTTGAACCTACGCTCTGGGATATGGAGCAGGTATCATTTGAATGGAGTCTCGGCGGTGAGGTTTTGTCATCGGAGCGAATGTTGAAATTCACCCCTACGGCACAAGGCGAACAAATAGTATTTTTGAAGGTTTCGGCCAATGGCCATACTGAGCAACGTGAGATAAAAATCAAGTGTTACCCTTCTGAGCAGGAGTCTCAGCGTCAACCCTCGGCCGAGAGCCAGAAGGCATGTAATAAAGTATATAGATACACCCCTGCACCTGGTCAATTTATCAACGAGAGTGAGTCGGGATTCTCTGGCGAGCAGAGTCCAGAGCAGGCTGCAAAGTATGCAGAGCGACAGTTGGCCTCTGGCCGCTATGTCTCGCTTGGAGCGTGGGGCGGCGAGTTGGTGGTAGGTTTTGACCACAGCGTGACGGAAGGTTTCACCATCGCTGGTAACTTCTATGATGGCTCATCAGAGGCAGGTATAGTGTGGGTGGCGCAGGATACCAACCGCAATGGAGTGCCCGATGACGAGTGGTATGAGATGCGCGGCTCGGAATGGGGCGGTGAGAATCACAGCCGTATGCATGCAGTGAAATACTATCGTGCGGAGGATGAAAAAAACATACTTTGGCGAGATAATAAAGGTCAGACGGGATGCGTTTATCGCAATGGGATACATACTCAAGCGAGCTACTACCCTGCATGGATTACTTCGCATAGTTATACCCTATATGGATCGTTGCTTGCGCCAAATACGGTGCAGGATTCTGATGGCAAATACATCAACCGAGCCTATGCGTGGGGATATGCCGACAACAATGGCGAGGATGCTACAGAGGGTGGTGCCAATGGCGAGGGTAGTATGTGTAGTTTCGAGTTGAAGAATGCTGTAAATTTGGATGGATCGGCGGCAGAACTCGGATATATTGATTTTATCAGAGTGCAGAGCGCTATATGTCATACGGCGGGCGAGTTGGGCGAGATCTCGACCGAGGTGACGGGTGTTTTTGCTAAGTAAGGGTTTTGAAAGAGGCGAACTTTTGTAATTCAAAATGCAAGATTCAAAATTCACAGGCGTTACGCCTGATTTATGAGAGGGAAAGTAATATTGCTTATGACCGTATTTAGAAAGGGTTACACGGCATCATAAAACACCCGTTACGGGTGCGTCACTCCACCGCAGGCGTAACGCCTGATTTATGAGTGAGAAAGTAGTTTTGCTAAAGAACGTAACAAGGCCTATTAAGCACGTCACTCCACCGAGCGTATGCGAGGATTGGAGTCTCTAATAGTATAATTGAGTATAGAGATGCCAATCATCACTCACTATTGGTTCGTGATGTGGCATGACGGGAAATAATTATATAACACTCATAATAATAAAGTAAAACAGTACGATTTAAGAGATAAAAAATTAATAAAAATATGAAAAAGTTTGTGATGCCGATATTGTGCGGAGTGGTACTGAGTGTGCTGTTAAGTTCGTGTGTAGATAATAATAAAGGTTTTGGCGGGGTGACCACAGAGTCCACAGCTGGATCGTTGTATATCATTAATAGTGGAAACACCTCATTAAGCAACTCTTCGCTTTCGATCTACAAACCCAAGTCAAAAGAGGTGCAAAATCAGCTCTTCAGCAATGCCAATAATCAGAGTTTAGGCGATACGGCTTATTCGATGAAGATGAATAGCAGTTTAGGATGGATCGTGGTGAGTAATTCCGATGTAATCTATGCTATATCTCCAGGCTCGGCACAGGTGCGAGGTCGCATTACGGGTTTCAGTTCGCCTCGCAATATACATTTTGTCAGCAGCAATAAGGCCTATGTGACGCAGGGTAACGATCCGCGTATCTGCATCGTTAATCCGCAAAATTACACCATCACAGGACACATTGATGTAAGATTTGAAAATTCTAATGCTTCGACAGAGCAGATGGTGCAGATTGGTGATTTTGTATATGTTACCTGTTGGTTGGGGCAGGAGCAGGTGCTGAAGATCAACACTTCGACAGATGAGGTCGTGGGATCGCTTAATGTTGGTCTGCAACCACGCTGGATGGTGGTCGACCGTAATAATAAGTTGTGGGTTTTGACCGATGGCGGCGATCAAGGTGGTAAGAACCAAGAGAGTCCACGATTGGTGCGCATCGACCCTCAAACATTCACCATCGAGCACTCTTTCCAGATGAACGATTACGAGGAGCCACACTCGCTTGCCATTAACCGCTATCGCGACCATCTATTCTGGATCACGGATGAGGGTATCTGGAAGATGTCGATTAGAGAGGAAACTCTACCTGTTTTGCAGGAGATCGAGGCTCACAAAAATAGATATCGCGCGATGTTGATTGACCATACATCAGACGAGATTTACATTGCAGATGGCTTAGACGGCAATATGCAGGGCCGCATAATCCGCTACTCCTCAGCAGGCGACAAAATCGACCAATTCACAGTCGGCATCAACCCCTCAGCCTTCTGTTGGGAGTATTAGTTTTAAATTCAAAATTCAAGATTCAAAATCAGAGCTGACGCGCAACATAAATTAGAAAGTCATGCCACATCACGAACCAATAGTGAGTGATGATTGGCATCTCTATACTCAATTATACTATTAGAGACTCCAATCCTCGCATACGCTCGGTGGAGTGACGCACCCGTAACGGGTGTTTTATGAAGCCGTGCAACCCTTTCTAAATACGGTCATAAGCAAAATTACTTTCCCACTTATAAAACAGGCGTAACGCCTGTGAATTTTGAATTTTGAATCTTGCATTTTGAATTTCACTTGTTACGCCTGTGAATTTTGAATTTTCGGCTTATTGGTCAAAATAGTACATAAAATCGGGGCGGTTTTTGTTTAT
>CAYTGT010000220.1:0-3095 GCA_964437405.1 uncultured Alistipes sp. | reverse complement strand
GGAAAGCAAGTCGCTTCTCGAAAGCAATCAGTTCTTTGTGCCCTTTGGTTTCGGGAGCAGGGATCAAATCTTCATTTTCCAAACCATATCCTTCACCCCCGACCCAGAAACGCTCAGCAAAAGCAGCCAAACCCTCAGGCATACCGTTGTGTGGCAGAAGTTTATTCTGATCATCGACATTGACATCATTCCATAAGCAAACAATTCCTCCACGAGCCTTATCGTTTGCACCGTTTGAGGTGCAAGCGTGGTGCAAGAAGTAACGTGAAGTATTTATCAGTGGACACGAGTTATTCAGATAACCCATATATGAGTCGATATAACGGCGAGGATATGGCTCTTTTTTGAGTTTGTCGCTCACCTGTGAACGCCAGATTTGGCAGTATGTGTCATCAGCAGGTGGCAGACCTGGATCCCAAGCCATCGCAGTGCGGCCATGATCCTTGACCAACTTTTCACAGAATGCCATAAAACCTTCGGGATCATTCACTCGCACCTCATCAGAGCCGATATGTAGATATGGGCAATCCTCTTTCGGAATCTCCTTGAAAAACTCTTTCAAACAACTCTCCAGCACCTTCATACCCTCAGCCGTAGCCATACCGAAACCAAAAGTTCGATTGAAGTATGCGCTGTGGCCAGGCATGTCGATCTCAGGGATGATCATTATGCCACGCTCTTTGGCGTATGCGATCACCTCGCGGATCTGGTCATAGGTGTAAAACTTACCCTCGTCACGACCTTTGGTGTGATACTTCGGATCGTTAAGCTGAGGATATGCGTGACACTCGATTCGCCATGCAGGGTTGTCCGTAAGGTGCCAATGGAAGACGTTTATCTTGTAAAACGACATCAGATCAATATCCTTCTTGAGCAACTCTACCTCGCGGAAATTACGACCCGTATCGTGCATAAAACCACGAATCGGGAAGACTGGATAATCCACAATCTCCACCTCAGGCACATAGCCACTCTTGTCTGTCAGTTGTCGCAGGGTGCTTGCTCCCCAATTCTCGGCTTGTTTGCTTTGGGCGATGATTACTGCTTTGCCACCTTTGGTTGTCAAAGTGTATTGTTCATTCGAAGCACCTTCGGTCGGGATGACCTTTATGTCGATTGATTTTAGCTTGACAAGCTTCTCGCTCAGATATTTAATCTGCTTTGGTTGTGGGATTATATTCTGGGCCGCAAGTGTCGACACAAATGCGCATAAAAGTAGAGTGAAGAGTAGTTTTTTCATAGGTTTTATTGTGATTAGTAGTTTTCTTTAGCCCTCGATTTTAGCCTCCTATTATTCGCCCCAACTGAAATGCTCCTGCTTCACACCCAAATGAGCGATGATACGCTCCACAACACTATCCACCAGATCGCTGATGCTCTGCGGGTGGGAGTAAAACGATGGCGAAGCGGGAAGAATCAGCGCTCCTGCTTCACAGAGCGAGGTCATATTGCGCAGATGAATCAACGAATATGGAGCTTCACGAGGTACTATGATTAGCGGGCGGCGCTCCTTAAGCATGACATCGGCCGATCGCTCGATAAGCGTAGATGAGATACCTGCGGCTATGCGGCCTATACTTCCCATCGAGGCAGGGACTACCACCATGGCATCGTATGCGGCTGAACCACTCGCCGTAGGAGCAAACATATCTTGATTGTCGAAGATGACGATCTTTTCGCTCTGTGGAAGCTCTATCCCCTCATATTCGGCAACCTTATGCGCCGTTGGGCTGAGTATAAGAGCCACCTGTTCCACCTCCTCAGCACGGAGCAAGTGCTCCAATACGTGATGAGCGTAGATAGTGCCGCTGGCACCTGTTATTGCGACAATAATCTTCATCTGCTAAAGTTCTATAATTTTACACTTTAAACCCAACTCCTTGACTCGCTCCAAAACTTTCGGTAAGGTATAACTCATATTACAAAATGATTTCTCGCTGTCGTGGAATGCGATGATTGCCCCTGGAGCGATGTACTTGACAACCCCTTTTACACACTCTTGAGGAGAGATAGCGGGAGAGTAATCGCGCGAAAGGATGTTCCACATGATGATCTTATAGCGCTGCGCAACAGCTCGAATCTGCGAAGGTGTGACCTGTGCATAGGGCGGGCGGAAGAGGTCGGTGTGGAGTATATCTTCAGCGAAGTCCACATCCTCGATATACTTATCAAGCGGCATACCCCAACCCTTTTGATGAGAGTAGGTGTGATTGCCGATCTTATGCCCCTCGCGGATTATACGCTCGTATAGGTCGGGGTACATCTCGGCATTTTTGCCCAAGACGAAGAATGTTGCTTTGGCATCGTAGCGCTTTAGTGTTGAGAGTATCCACTCTGTAATACCAGGAGTCGGGCCATCGTCAAAGGTAAGAAACACACCTTCGGGATCGTCAATCTCCCAAATCATATCTGGATATAGTTGTTTGATAAAACCCCAAGGTCTGATCTTCATATTGTTTTTGTTTTGTCTAATTTCCGATTATTACTCTCTATCGAGTAGCATATTTGCAAATGTAATGCTTTTTTGCTGAACGGAGGTATATATTTTGTTGAAAATGGAAATTTTCACTATTTTTGTGAAAATGATATTACGATATTTTAAACCGTTTCTAAGATATGAACTCTTTTTTGAAAAATCTCTTTGTTGTAGTCTCTTTGGCCGCCTTGATGGTTGGCTGCAAGGCTATGAATCAGCTCAATGCGGCCGATAATTCGACAGGTAAACCATACGAGGTAATTTTGGTCTGCGACCAACATCTGTGGGTTAGCGAGTTGGGTGACACATTGCAAGCCGTGCTCAAACAACCTGTCAAGGAGTTGGTCAAGCATGAGCCTCTGTTCGATGTGATGCGTATCCTGCCCAATAACTTCAAGAGTTTGGTGGAGCGTCACCGTAATATAATCGTTGTCAATGTAGGCCCCGATGCAGGTGAGTCTCAGATTGCAGCGAAGTATAATGTGACGGCTTCTCCGCAGGTCTTTATCACAATCAAAGGCCCTGACTCAAAGAGTGTTGCCGAGTATGTGGGAAAGAACAAGGAAAATCTGATCTATGTATTGGAAAAGGCTGAGCGCGATCGCGATGTACGTTACTC
>CAYTGT010000219.1:0-3169 GCA_964437405.1 uncultured Alistipes sp. | reverse complement strand
CCCGTGCAGCTGTAACTGCTAACCAGATTGCTGAGGTTGCAGAGTTCTTCTCATTCGGTACAAACGACTTGACTCAGATGACTCTCGGTTTCTCACGTGACGATATCGCTAAGTTCTTGCCAGTATACTTGGAGAAGAATATCTTGAAGGCCGATCCATTCCAGATCTTGGACCGCAACGGTGTAGGTCAGTTGGTACGTGAGGCTGTATTCAAGGGTCGTGGTACTCGTCCAGACTTGAAGTGCGGTATCTGCGGTGAGCATGGTGGTGAGCCATCATCAGTTGAGTTCTGCCACTATGCAGGTTTGAACTACGTAAGTTGCTCTCCATACCGTGTGCCTATCGCACGTTTGGCAGCGGCTCACGCAGCATTGAATCAGAAGTAATAAATCTCGTTAAGGGTATCTGATAACGACTCCTCGCTCTCTGATGTGGGCGGGGAGTTTTTTTTGATAGTAGTGGTGCGCGATGGGTGATGTGTTTTAATTGTGAGGCAAGCACTTTTTTGTTTGAGAGTGTGAATTGCTATAATCAATGCCGAACAGCGCCAATTTCTATTAAAAATGATTATCTTTGTTATGACGGATAAAACTACTATAGACTTATGAGAAGATTTATTTTCGCACTATTGTTGATCGCGCTTCCTTGTTGTGTGTCGGCACAGGAGTCAAAGAAGACGGCAAAGCAAGAGCCAAAGAAGGAGTTGAGACAGAGCCAGAAGCAAGACTCTCTTAGATTGTTGTTTATTGGTAATAGCTATACCTATTATAATGATTTGCCTCAGATGGTCTATCGGATTGCCAAGAGCCAAAATCGTAAACTCTCGGTGCATAGTGTAACTAAAGGTGGTGAGCGACTTCGTGGTCATCTAAAGAATGAGAACCTCAGACGCCGATTGACTGAGGAGCATTGGGATTTTGTGGTGTTGCAGGAGCAGAGTAGCGACCCTGCGCGTCAGACCGAGGTGGTTATCCGTGATGTATATCCTGCTGCTAAGAGTTTGGATAGTTTGATACATGTTGGCTCTCCCGATGCGCGTAGTATTTTCTATATGACATGGGGACATAAATATGGCACGACACACAAGATCGAGAACTATCCGTTGGTCGAGAATTATCAAGGCATGCAGGAGCGCATAATGACCACATACCTTGAGATGACGTATCGTTGCGGAGCATCGTGTGCCCCTGTTGGTATAGCTTGGCAACGAGTTCGCCGTGAGCGTCCAGATTATCAGCTATATAATCAAGATTTGTCGCATCCTTCACCATTGGGCTCTTATCTTGCGGCCAATGTTATATATACAACTCTTTTCCCGCAACCATATCAGACCTCTTATACCAACGGCCTTGATTCTGCGCAGGCGGAGTATATTCAGCAGGTAGCTCAAAAGAGTGTGCTTGAAAATAAAAAGATGTTGGGGATTAAATAGCAGAGCATGAGTAGGGTAGTTGACCACCTTTAAAGAAATAGTCCGCTTCCAGAAAGGAGGCGGACTACTTGTATTATAACCCTTAGGGCTTACTTTGTCTTGTATGCGCAACGATATTGACCCTTAGCCATCTTAAGCATTTTGCTCTTCAGCAGATTGCGGCGCAGTGGTGAGAGACGGTCGGTGAATACCTGACCCTCCAAGTGGTCATATTCGTGCTGAATAACACGTGCTGGTAGGCCATTGAACTCCTCGTCATGCTCTACGAAGTTCTCGTCCATGTAACGCATACGGAACGATACAGGGCGGCGCACATCCTCGTGGATACCAGGAATTGAGAGACAACCCTCGTTGAAGAGATCGGTCTCCTCTGATCGCTCATAGATCTCGGCATTGATAAAGACCTTCTTGTAGTCGGCCAACGATGGATCATCCTCAGCCCATGGCGTACAATCGACAATGAATAGACGAATGTTTTTGCCAATCTGAGGTGCGGCCAAACCTACGCCCGAGGCCTCATCCAATGTGAGGAACATATCGTCAATGAGTTTCTTCAACTCAGGATATTCAGGTGTGATTTCTGTAGATTTGTTTCGTAGCACCTGCGCACCGTAAATTACTATTGGATATATCATAATTCTATCTTTTTACATCTTTACTTGAGGTTGAAAGTGTCATATTCTCTCGCTTCTCCACTCCCCCTCTTCGGCATTATACTCCATAGAATCCATGTAGGATTGTAGAATTATTGTTGCCGAGATTCGATCCACCAAAGCCTTGTCGCGTCTTGCCATCTTTCCGATACCACTCTCCAACATTGTGCGGTGGGCCATCACCGAAGTGAATCGCTCGTCATGCAGCACAACCTTTTTGTTGGGGTAGGCGTGGCGTAGACGACCTGCCAATGGCTCGATGTATCGCATAGTCTCCGAAGGCTCACCATTCATCTGCGAAGGTTTACCCAAGACTATTATATCAACGTCATTTTTCGCAAAATAGTCTGCCAGATAACGCTCCAACTCTTTGGTTTCGACCGTTGTGAGGGCATTGGCTATGATCCTCAGAGGATCGGTAACAGCCAAGCCTGTACGTTTGCGACCATAATCTATGGCTAAAATTCTACCCATATTACAAGATTGCAATCAACTTACCAATTAAAAAGCCAACACAAAAACTCGCAGCTATGATAAGTACGATACGACCCCACATCGGACGATATTTTGCCTTTGCCATAAAGATTAAGCGTTCATCTTCTTAAACAGAGTGCGGAACGATACAGCCTCGTCTACCATTGGACGCAAAGCCTCGATCTTCACACGCTCCTGACTCATTGAATCGCGGTGACGAACTGTTACTGTGCCATCCTCCAATGTCTGGTGGTCAACTGTTACGCAGAATGGAGTTCCGACAGCATCCTGACGGCGGTAACGCTTACCAATAGAGTCCTTCTCATCATATGCCACAACATAGTCATACTTCAAGTCGTTGATGATCTTCTGTGCAACCTCTGGTAGACCATCTTTCTTAACCAGTGGCATCACTGCAACCTTTGTAGGAGCCAATGCAGCAGGAATACGCAATACTACGCGCTCCTCGCCACTCTCCAACTTCTCCTCGCAGTAAGCTGCCGACATGATCTGCAAGAACATACGGTCCACACCGATAGAGGTCTCAACAACGTATGGAACATAGCTCTCGCCTCGCTCTGCATCGAAGTATTGAATCTTCTTGCCAGAG
>CAYTGT010000218.1:307-3176 GCA_964437405.1 uncultured Alistipes sp. | reverse complement strand
CAAAGTACAAGGGTATGATGATGGGTTGCTGGTTTGTGGCAACTGCTATCGGTAACGCTTTGGTTGCTGTTGGTGGTTTCCTTTGGGGTGGCATCTCACTCACAATCGTATGGTCAGTATTTATCGTATTGTGCCTCTTGTCAGCACTCTTCATGTTTGTGATGATGAAGCGCTTGGAGGCTGCAACAAAGTAAGCAGACCTATTTATTCTAAAGCATAATAATCGGCAATGCCTGCAACGGGTATTGCCGATTTTGTTTTTTTACTCCATTTTACATATTTTTGTCACCAACGATAATACGGTATTAAGATGAAGTATTTTTTTCTATTAATAATGGGGGCCTACTTGGGCGGTAACGTCTATCTTTTCATCCGCACCATGCAACAACTCTCAACGCTACCACTTTGGGGTAAGATTCTTTTCGGCATAATCTTTTGGGCAGTAGCTTTGGCTCTATTTATCTCGTTGGGTGTACGCAACGTTGAGTTACCAGAGTGGCTTTCGCGTTTGATGTTTCAAGCAGGCTCGGCATGGATGGTCTTTATATTATATATGGTATTACTTCTCTTGGTGGCTGACATCACACACCTATTGCGACCATCATTCAACGGCTACCCCTGGGCACTGGGAATCACCCTATGTCTACTTGTGTACGGATACTACAACTACCGCCATCCGAAAATCGTAGAACTCAACATCGAGTTAGAAAAGCCAATGGATCACCCCTTGCGCATCGTTGCCGTCAGCGATATCCACCTCGGCAACGGCACCGACAAATCGGCTCTGAAGCGTTACGTCAACCTCATCAACGAGCAACAGCCCGATTTGATTCTCATAGCAGGCGATCTGATCGACAACTCTACCCTGCCGCTCTACCAACAACAGATGCAGGAGGAGCTCAATGAGCTAAAAGCGCCGTTGGGAATCTATATGGCTTCGGGAAATCACGAATACATCAGCGGCATACGCCATACCGAGGAGTTTCTCAAGCTCACACCCATCACCCTGCTTCGTGACTCGATAGCCACACTACCTTGCGGAGTGCAGATCATCGGACGTGATGACCGTTCAAATCGCGAGCGCGAGACATTGGAATCTCTGCTTACAAAGTGTGACCAAACAAAACCCATCATCCTACTCGATCATCAGCCTTATGAGCTATCGAAGAGTGATTCACTCGGCATAGACTTTCAACTCTCTGGCCACACTCATCGTGGACAGGTCTTCCCGCTATCGCTCTTGACCGATTATATGTATGAGCAGAGTCACGGTTATCGCCGATGGAGCCACTCCCACATCTACGTTTCATGTGGTCTCTCACTCTGGGGCCCTCCGTTCCGTATCGGCACCAATAGCGACATGGCAGTAATCTCGCTCAGTGGCCAACAACAATAAACTGCCTTGTATAAAAGTACAAAAAGGGTGTCAACTCCGATTCTATGAGTTAACACCCTTCTATCATTTTTTTGCGAAATGATCATAATCAAAGATCATTAATCACCCCATCACATTCCGATCTTCGCCCTTCGTATAATCTATGCTCTTATAGTTTACTCGCTCCGTCCGACACCTTCGACCGCATCAATCATATCGGCATCCACCGAGTTACCCTGAATCGTAATCAGCGAAGCATCTTTCGAGTAATTGGTATAGATCTGTATCACTTTGTGAAAGATTCCCGCCTCAACCTTATGAGGCTCATACTTCACTTTGATCACTGACTTCTCGCCAGGCAAGACAGGCTTACGCGAATACGACACCGAGATACACGAACACGATTTGGTGATCTTCTTGATCACAAGCGGCGCATCGCCCTTGTTCGAGAAACGGAACTCCTTAATCAGATCACCACCCTTGCGCGGCACATCGCCAAAATCGTACGATGTACGCTCAAAGACAATAATCGGGCGCACCTTCTCCTTCTTACCCCCATCACCACGACCTGCGGCAAAGGCCGAGAATGCTAAGAGCGACATCACCATGCAACATATAAATCTCCTCATCGCTCGACTAATTCAATTTAAAGTTATAGGTGATCGTACCACCTTGAATAAAACTCCTACTCTCGGTAAATCGGGCACGCATAGCGGCACTCTTCGCCGCAGCAATCAATGCCGCATCCGAAGAGGTTGATCCCTTAGGCTCATAGGTGGCATTTGTCACCCTGCCATGCTGATCCACCGTCACGCGAATCACGATCTTACCGCCTATATTACCAGGATATGACGGTTTAGGCAGATTACCCACCAAGCCACGACCTCGCAGACCTTCGTCCAACTGATCGTTACCAACGGGGTTCAATCCGCCGCCATCGCCACTTGCCAAATTCTCCTCACCCTCACGTGCGTATGGATTACCCAAATCCTCAGGTTCATCCACACCGCCCTTATTACTATGGAATATAGCACGGCGATTTACGGTTTGAGTCACTTGATCCTTACCCGTCACCTGCTGAGAGTTCTCACGTGTAGTCGAGAGATTCTGGTGGCGCGGAGCTTGAGTTGTAACCACAGGACGGGGTTTGGGGCGCTCCTCCTCGATCACCTCAACGATGATCATCTCATTTTCGGGCGCGACCTTTATCGGGATATAGACCAGCAACAGCAAAGCCGCCATCACCACGCCATACGCTGCGGCAGCAACTCCACCATAGAGTTTAGGTCTATCATCATTTTCCTCGTAGTAGTTCATACTATTTTTCTTACTATTGCCTCGCGGCACAACCATTAACTAAAGAATTAAGGTTGTGTCGCTGCAATAAGTTTATAACCGTTATCTTTGGCGATATTCATCACCTGCACGATCTCATCCCACTCCACGCTCTTGTCGGCATGCAACGAGACAGTCGGTTCCTCTTGACCCTCTAAG
>CAYTGT010000218.1:0-297 GCA_964437405.1 uncultured Alistipes sp. | reverse complement strand
ACATTTTCCAACTCCACGTAATAGGTATAACGCTTCGAGCCGTTATCTTTGATTGAAACAGTAGTGATCGCCTTATCCTTTAATTGGTTGGCGCTCTTAGGCAACATCAACTTGATGGCGTTAGGGTTGATCAACGTGGTAGCAATCACCATAAAGATCAACAACAGAAACACCAAGTCGGTCATTGATGAACCTGAGAACGAGCAATCAACTTTTGATCCTCTTTTAATTGCCATCTTTGAAAATTACTTTACAGGTTGATTCAAAATATCCATAAATGCGATTGAGTTAGCCTCC